>JBATIF010000038.1:0-2660 GCA_049667605.1 Gammaproteobacteria bacterium | reverse complement strand
GCTGCCGGCGGCAAGAAGCAGGTGGTTATTGTCGGCGGCGGGACCGCGGGCGCGACCGCTGCCAAGTATATCCGCCGGGCTGATAAATCGGTCGAGGTCACGCTGATCGAGCCGAACAAGCACTACTACACCTGCTACCTGAGTAACGAAGTGCTCGGCGGTGACCGCAAGCTGGACTCGCTCAAGTTCGGTTATGACGGCCTGCGCGCTCATGGGGTTACGGTAGTACACGATACGGTCACCGCGATCGATGCCAGGGGGCACAAGGTCACCACCGCCGGCGGCAAGAGCTTCAGCTATGACCGCTGCATCGTCGCGCCCGGTATTTCCTTCCGTGACAATATCGAAGGTTACGATGCGGCCGCCATGGAGCGCTTCCCGCACGCCTGGAAGGCCGGCGCCCAGACCGCTCTGCTGCGCAAGCAACTGGAAGATATGGCAGACGGCGGCACCGTCGTGATTGCACCGCCGCCGAACCCGTTCCGCTGCCCGCCCGGTCCCTACGAACGCGCCTGCCAGATTGCGTATTACCTGAAGAACCACAAGCCGAAGTCCAAGGTCATCATCCTGGACAAGAAGGACAAGTTCTCCAAGCAGGGCCTGTTCACCCAGGCCTTCGAGCGCCACTACAAGGGCATGATCGAATGGCGCAAGGCGGCCGATACCGGCGGCGGCGTGATGCGCGTCAATGCCAAAGCCGGCACCGTGTCGACCGACTTCGAGGACATGAAACCGGCCGTCGCCAATATCATCCCGGCCCAGAAGGCCGGCACCATTGCCGCGACGGCCGGGCTCACCAACGACACGGGCTGGTGCCCGGTCACGGGCAAGACCTTCGAGTCGACCATCCACAAGGACATCCATGTCATTGGCGATGCCGCCATCCAGTCGCCGTTACCGAAGTCGGGCTATGCGGCCAATTCGGAGGCCAAGGTCGTTGCCGCGGCCGTGGTCGACCTCGTCAATGGTCGCGAAGCGGGTACCCCGTCCTGGGTCAATACCTGCTACAGCATCGTTACCCCGGATGACGGCATCTCGGTCGCGATGGTCTACAACCTGGTGGACGGCAAGGTCGCCAAGGTCGCGGGTTCCGGCGGTCTGACACCGATGGACAGCTCGGCGGAGGATCGTGCGCGCGAAGTCCAGTATGCACACAGCTGGTTCAACAATATCACCAGCGATATCTTTGGCTGAGGCTGTACGTTCTCACAGCAGGTAAATCTCGACCCGCCAGCAGGCGGGTCTTTTTTTGCCTGCAGGGATTCAGGTATATCGCGGGTGACAGGGAAGCCGGGATCGACACCCCGACCGGGATCGGCCGGCTATTTCAGCCGCAGGGCATTCATCACGACCAGCAGCGAGCTGAATGACATGCCGATGGCCGCGCCCCAGGGCGGGATCAGGCCGGCCGCGGCAAACGGAACGGCACAGAGGTTATAGGCGGCCGCCCAGGCAAGGTTCTGCATGATGTTGCGGCGGGTGTGTCGGGCAAGCCGCCGGGCATCCACCAGTGCACCGGCATCATCGCCAAGGATCAGAAAGTCACTGCTGGCATTGGCCAGGTCCGTGGCATCGGCAAATGAAATCGAGACATCGGCAGCGGCCAGTGTCGGGGCATCGTTGATGCCGTCACCAAACATGGCCAGCTGACGTCCCTGTGCCTGGCGTGCCTGCGTCCACGCCAGTTTGTCCGCGGGCGACTGGCCACCATAGGCCTGATCAATCCCCAGTTGCCTGGCCAGTCGCTGCACACTGTCGGGTGCGTCACCGCTGAGTATCACCACATCGCGCACGCCGCTGGCCTGCAGACCGGCCAGCATGCGCTCCACGCCCGGCCGCAGCGGGTCGTCGAAGCACAATACGGCCTGCACACCTGCATCATTGGCGAGTACCGAAATCAGCTGGCCGCGAGCGCGGGCATTCGCAATCAGTGTCTGCGTGTCCTCGTCACAGGCACTGACAGCGGCAGCAAACTCCGGCTTGCCAAGGCGCCATTGCCGGCCTGCAATGGCAGCCATGATCCCGGCGCCCGGCACGTTCTCTACCGCGCTGGTGACAAGCCCGGGTACCGGTACACGCTCGCGCAAGGCATGGGCCACCGGATGGGCCGACTCGGCCGCGAGGGCCGCTGCATGACGCAGGCAACTGTCCGCATCCAGCTCCGCGGTCGGCAGTACCTCGGCCACGGTCGGCAGCCCCCGGGTGAGCGTGCCGGTCTTGTCGAAAACAAACAGGTCAGCACGCGCCAGCGCATCCAGGGCACGCATGCGCAGCGGCAGCACCCCCAGGTCGATGAATCGCCCTGCACTCACGGCCAGCGCCACGGGCGTTGCCAGTGCCAGCGCACAGGGACAGGTCACGATGAGGACGGCGATAGTCGTCGACAGCCAGTTGGACGGATCCGTCTGCCACCAGTCAAGACCAGTGATGGAGGCAATCAACAGCAGCACGACCACGAACCCGCTTGCCACCCGCTCGGCCAGCACCGCATAGCGTGGCCGCAGCTCCAGGCCGCGCTCCACCAGGTGTCGGATTTCACTGACGGCCGACTGTTGCACAGCATGGGTCACCTCAACGGTGACCGGCTGGTCACCGTTGACCGAACCGGCAATCACGACATCGCCCGGCTGATGCAGCACCGGTTGTGCCTCGCCGGTAAG
>JBATIF010000037.1:0-1607 GCA_049667605.1 Gammaproteobacteria bacterium | reverse complement strand
CCATTGACGTTTGAATCATAGCCCAGACCCGCCTGTACATAGGCCTCGAAATGCGGTTGCGCCGGTGCGGAAGCATATTTGATCGCGGCCAGAAATTTATCGATGGTCGATTGTACGGCTAGTGGTGCGTCCTCGCGCACGGTTTCGAATTCCTGTTGCGCGGCCTGGTATTCATTCAGCTTGTAATAGGCGCGCGCCAGTTCAATGCGTGCCTCGGCATGAACGGGAATCACATCGAGAATACGCTCGAATGCAAAAATCGCCTCGGTAGGATGCCCGGAATCGATTGCAGCGAGTCCAAACAGGTAATCGAAGTCGGGAATACCGGCATACTGGTCGAATGACTCCAGCAAGCGCGTGTAGGCCTGCTCGGCCTTGCCTTCCCTGAGCAGTTGTTCCTCTACCGCAAACAGTTCACCGGCGAGGCTTGTCAGGGATATCAGCAGAAGGGATAACGTAAATAACAGCGTGCGGATCGAGTTTTTCAAGAAATAACTCCCTGGTATAAATGCCTTGCTGACGTGGTCTTTATAGTTGTGGCTTTTTTTCAGGCGGCTTGTGATTGCCGTTTGCCTGCATCGTCACAGACCAGTACTGACCTTATCAGATGTCCATGTCAAAGAGAAGTCAGTAGATTCAGTGGGTTAAAGCAGTGGCATTGGTTGTTTCCATGCCAGGGCATGGCATGGTTATTGTTGATTGCAGGCTGTTACCGGCCTGCAAACAGTTCGGGGTCGCTGTGATTCGGGGATGGCTGTGCCGGGGTTAATTCCGGCAGGCACTGAATGGTGCCGAGGAGAGGACTTGAACCTCCACGGGGTTTCCCCCACTAGCACCTGAAGCTAGCGTGTCTACCAATTTCACCACCTCGGCATATTGTCAGGCAACCGAAGCTGTCTGGCGAGCCGCGAACTCTACCGCCTGATTTTTCACTTGTCAATTTGACTGCACAGGCCGCACACTAGCAGGATTAATTTCCCACGGTTTTTACCCATGCAGAGAAAAAAGAAAGCAACCAAAGCAGCAGCGCAAGACCCGTATGCCGGCCGCGAGGCGACCCGCTATGAGAAACCGATCGCCAGTCGCGAATATATCCTCGAGGTCATTGCCGGCGCAGACCGGCCGGTAGATCGCGAACGGCTCGAGGGCCTGTTGAAGATCGATTCCGAAGAAGCTATCGAAGCGCTGCGCCGACGCCTGGGGGCGATGATCCGGGACGGGCAACTGGTTAGTAACCGGCGTGGCTGTTATGCGCTGGCCGATCAGTTTGACCTGGTCCAGGGCCGCGTGATCGCACACCCGGACGGGTTCGGTTTCCTGGTAACAGATGACGACGCTGATGATGTCTACCTGTCCGCCCGCCAGATGCGCGCCCTGTTTCACGATGACCGGGTGATGGTGCGCATTACCGGGCTGGACCGCCGCGGCCGGCGCGAAGGTGACGTTGTCGAGATCCTGAAACGCAATACACATGCCGTGGTGGGGCGTTTTTACAGCGAGAGCGGCGTGAATTTCGTGACGCCGGACAGCAAGCGGATTACGCATGACATCGCGATTCCCTCTGCTGAGAGTAACAACGCCGCGCATGGACAGATCGTATCAGTCGA
>JBATIF010000036.1:0-2509 GCA_049667605.1 Gammaproteobacteria bacterium | reverse complement strand
TAGTGGGTCAGCAATATCAACCAGATAGCAGCCGGCCAGGTGAAAACATGAACAATTATGTAAGAGTTACCAGAAAAGTGTCTGGAATACCTTACAGTTTAACCCGGGATAACCCATTAGACACCCCGTTCAAACCAGCCCGCAATGAAGGCTGTCGGAGCTCGTTTTCCGCCAGGTGAGCAGTCTCGAATGTGCTCGACCAGCTTTTTGCCACGCAGCACTGGCCTAATCCGGATTCGGGTAGTCCGAACGACAGCCGGCATCCCAGATCATGCGCGCCATTTGCATGAGGTTCCATGTCATACAAAGGTGCCCTTCTGGCGCAATATCGTAGGCCGGGTCAAGGAGCAGAGCGACGGACCCGGCGCAGGTATCAATGCCCGCGCCGGATCCGCTTCGCTTGATCCGGCCTACATTGTGAAGGGAACAACACGACGGACCCGGCGCAGGTGCCCTTCTGGCGCAATATCGTAGGCCGGGTCAAGGAGCAGCGCGACGGACCCGGCACAGGTGTCAGTGCCCGCGCCGGACCCGCTTCGCTTGATCCGGCCTGCGTTGTGAAGACTTCTGCGCAACTGTTTGCTCTCCCCTGCGGGCTGCGCCTGCATATCCTATAATTACAGCCATGAACCGAGCCTGCCTGATCAAGCACAGCTGGCTGCCGGCCGTGGTGCTGCTTTGCTGTCTCCCCGCGCTCGCGGCCACCGTCTACAGAACGGTGGATGCAAACGGCGTTGTAAGATTTTCCGACAGTAAACCGGAAAGCGATGCCCCGGTGGAGACCCTGGTGATCGACACCCCCGCGCCACAGCCTGGCGATATCAGCCGGCAACGCCTGCGAGCCATGCGCGAGATCTCCGAGCGCATGGCCGCCGATCGCATGGCGCGAGAAAAACATCGCCTCGAACTGCGCCTGTTAGAGGCGCAGATACAACCCCCGCAGCAACCCGCGTATCAACCAGACGACAGCCCCGTATATTTCACGTATCCATTGGGATATTCCGGCTATTACAACTACCCGCCGCCACGATCCTGGAAGCGCTGGCACAGGCGGCAGCGAGAACACTCGATTACAGGGCCATCGAGGTATCGACCTTCGCAAGGTCAGCGTACCCGGGCACGCCACTTGATCACGAACAACGATTACCCCGCATCGCGAATTCGCAAGCGGTAATTGGTGTCAGAGCAGAATGGTGCTTACTTAAGCAGTTTCATCAATATATGGAGTAGAATTGGCCACGGAAGCACACGGAAAAATACGGAAAAATAAATTGTCTGACCGAAAACGGTTCCGTGTCCTTCCGTGTGTTTCCGTGGCAGGGTTCTTAAGTAAGTGCCATTCGTGTCAGAGCACATTTTTCGCCCTTTCTACGCGAATGTGCTCTGACACCATTTACTACGCGCTGCCGGACACTGCCGTACCCCCGGCCCGGCGCGGGTCCGCAGCCACGACAAAACCCTGCCGCGGGTCCCACACCGCGGCACTCACACCACCGAAATACATGGAGATGCCGGGGAACATGCGCTGCGGCACATCCACCTGGTCCATCGGCAGGGCCTCCTCGTAGGCGACCAGCATATGGCCGTCGGCCTCTTCCACGTGCAGCCGGGCATGATCCACAGCCGCTTGCAGCGGCATACCCAGGTGAATGAAATTAAGCAGGGTTTGCTGGATTGCCGTGGTAATCCGGCTGGCACCGGGCGAGCCGATGGCAAGCACCGCGCCATTGCGGTGGCGTGCCACCGTCGGGGCCATGTTGGATGGCAGACGGCAACCGGGCGGCCACGCGTGCACGCCACGCTTGTTCAGTTCAAGCTCACCCAGGCTGTTGTTCATAAAGATGCCGGTGCCGGGCGGTATCACCCCTGACCCATAACCCGCCGACACCGTGACCGAGCAGGCCAGGCCGGCGGAATCGACGGCCGAGGCATGCACGGTCGAGGGCGATGACAAAAAGCGGCGCAAATCCCGTGCGTGGGCCTGCTCGAGCAGGGTCTGTACATCACGCTGCAGGTCCTCGCTGCCATCGAGGCGCTCATAGCGAAAGCCCAGCACTGCCTCCTGGACATGAATCAGGTATTCGAGTTCTGTCGAGGTCCAGATATCCTGCGGCCGGTCACCCATCAGCATCAGCATGGCTGCCAGCACCGCACCACCAAGTGCCGGTGGTGAATCGGTTGCCACTGTCCAGTCATTTACCTGCACGTCCAGCGTCGGCAACAGCCGTGCCTCGTAGCGTGCCATGTCCCGGCGGGTAAGAATGCCGCCATGCGCCTCGATATATCGCGTGATTTGCGCGGCCAGGTCACCGCGGTAGAATTCGTCCACGCCATCCTCGGCAATGCTGCGCAGGCTTTCGTCGAGGTGCTCGATGCGTATCATGCTGCCGGGCTTGCAGAGCTCGCCATCAGCATCCAAAAACATTTTCAGGCCATGCTCGCTCCAGCCGTAGATCGATTTATGCGTCAGTTGCAGGTAATTGTAGGAGGCCTCTGTCAGGGGAAAGCC
>JBATIF010000035.1:0-3824 GCA_049667605.1 Gammaproteobacteria bacterium | reverse complement strand
GGTACGGTGCATGTAAAACCGCCGATAGGCCTCCTTCCTGATGAGCTCTGCCGCTTTGCCCTTGAGTATCCCCAGTTTGAGCAGCCCGCGCGTCAGCACTTTTACTGCCGCGACATGCGGTGCATTCCAGTGATTCCCCGGCCTGACCTGGTCGATGGCTGCCGCCTGCGCCTCGAGCACTACCTCGTAAAGTTTTTTCTGGTCGGCACTGAAGCGGCCGTTCACCGGGAAGGTGCGCGTCACGTCCGAGGCGTAACAGTCATATTCCGCACCGGCATCGATTAACAGCAGGTCACCATCGCGCATCCGGCCGCTGTTTTCCGTGTAGTGCAGAATGCAACTGTTCTCGCCGCTGCCGACAATGCTCGGGTAGGCCGGCATCATGCCCGCGCGCCGGAACTCATGCAGCAGCTCCGCCTCGATCTCGTACTCGCTCATACCCGGCCTGCAAACCTGCATGGCGCGCCGGTGCCCGCGACAGGCAACCCTGGCCGCGGTACGCATCACCCGAATTTCCGAGCGGCTCTTGTAAAGCCGCATGTCATGCAATAAATGCTCGAGAAAAACGATCCTGTCCGGTGTCTGTGAGCCGGCGCGCGAGCCGGATCGCAGCTTGCCGACCCAGTCGAGTACCTGCTTGTCAAAATCCAGGCGTGCGCCCATGGTGTAATAGACACGCTCACAGCCTTCCAGCAAACCGGGAAGGATGTCGCCGATATCAGTGATGGGAAATGCATCATCGGCGGCAAAGTTTTCAAGCGCACCCCTCGTTCCCGCCCGGCGACCGGTCCAGGTTTCCATGGCCGGGTCGCGCTCGCGACAGAACAGCAGGTACTCACCGTGCTGCCGGCCCGGTGCCAGTACGGCAATCGCCTCCGGCTCGCGAAAGCCGGTCAAATAGTAAAAATCGCTGTCGGCACGAAAGGGAAACTCAACATCGCGGTTACGCATGGATTCTGCCGAGGTCGGAATGATGGCAATCGACCCCTCACCCATCATGCGCATCAGCTGTTTGCGACGCCGGGCGAATTCCTTCTGGCTGATCATGGACGTCTCCGGTTACTGCAGGCGTGTCGGGGCCGGGGCCGATTGCATATCTTCATACAGCAGCAACACACTCATGCGCACGTACTCCACGATCTCCATGTAGGCCTCCTCATTGTCATCATCGGTTGGATCGGCAATAAACCCGGCATTGGAGATTTCGTAAAAATCCTTTATGACCTCCCGCGAATCGCCGGGATAGTCTGCATCCTCGCGTATGCCGCCCAATGCAAGCCCGTAAAGAAAGCCCGCACACCAGCTGCTCAATGCCTTTGTCCGCGCAAGCAGTGATGCCTGGTCATCCGGCAGCAAAAGCGCAAAGCTGAAAGCATCGTCATTCAACTGCGCCAGAATTTCAGCCTGAAGTTCTTCCAGCAACTCACTGACACCCCACGCCGCCGAGCTGCTGGTATTGCCTTCGCCAAGCAAAGGGCCCAGCCAGGTATCAGGCGTTGCTTTGCCACCTGCGCAAATTATGCCGCACATCAGGCCATGTGCTTCAGACGCACCACTCTCGGCAGAGGCTGATAACAGCCTCGCCTCCAGCTCTTCATGGCTGCATGTTGATGTTTCCTGCACTGCACACCTCTATCCTGCATCCGGGTAAATTAAGTTATACCAGTGTCTTGCCCAATTATCACATACCTAACGTGCGAGCCTCTGCCGGGGACTCAAACGCTCGCTGGCGTTGACCCTGTCAGGCTTCCGCACTATATTGACCCCATGACAAAAAAAACCGCACCCGTAATCATTGACCAGCAACTTGGCCAGCTCGAAGAGAAAGTGGACAGTCTGCTGGATATCATCACCCGCCTGATGCAGGAAAACCAGTCGCTGCGTGCCCAGCAGCTAACGCAGGCAACGGAGCGTGCCGGCCTGGTTGAAAGACATGACGAGGTTCGCAACCGGGTTGAAGCCATTGTTTCGCGCCTCAAGTCGCTGGAGACCAGTATATGAGCAGTGAGTCACAGGCCCTCAAGGTGCGCATCCTTGACAAGGAATACCTGGTTTCCTGTCCCGAGGAGGAAGTCGATGCCCTCGAGGCCTCGGCAAAACACCTCAACGACAAGATGACCGAAATCCGCGGCGCCGGGAAAGTTATCGGTATCGACCGCATTGCCGTGATGGCCGGCCTGAATATCGCACACGAGGCACTCTCCGGTGGCGGCGAAGCAAGCAACACCAGCACACGAATAAGGAAGCTGAACGATCGAATTGAAGAAGTGCTTGCCAAAGTCAGGCAAGTACAGTCACACTGAGAGCAAGTTAGAAACGGGCATCCCCTGCTGTGTTCGATAGTGGCTTAGTACTCCTTGAGCCTATTTTTCAATCCAGGGGACTAATCCTGATGCTTTGTGCATATCCGCCATGTGTGGAGAGCCTGTCGCATCACTGCCGTCCCCCTCTTGTACCTCTGGTTCAAGGGCAATAGCCGCGCCGGCACAAGTGGAGGATGCCCTCCTTTATTTACAAAACACTCCCGCAAGGCCGGGCTGACTGAATACACAACACATTCACCTGTAGCGCCCATGCCCAGTCGCAACCAGTTGCGCCAAGCCATTCGCCGACAGCGCCGCGCCATAACGCTGCGCGAGGCCTGCCGTTGCGCCGAACAATTGGCGCAGCGCATCCCCGCAGCCCGCATCACCGCCAACAGCCGCCACATCGCCGCCTATCTGGCGACGGATGGTGAAATAGACCCAATGCCACTCATACAACGGCTCTGGCAGCTGGGCAAAAGAATCTATTTGCCGGTACTTGCACCCTTTGCGAAGAATACACTCTGGTTTGCCCGTTTCGAACAAGGCGAGCACCTGGTTTTCAACCGCTACGGTATTCCGGAACCAGAGCGGCGCAGACTCATCAAGCCCCGCGATCTCGACCTGGTGTTCACACCGCTGGTCGCATTTGACCGCAATGGACATCGCCTCGGTATGGGTGCGGGTTACTATGACCGCAGCTTTGCGTTTCTTGGCAACCGCACCCGCCTGTATAAACCAAAACTCGTTGGCCTGGCCTATGAATTCCAGAAACAGGCCGCACTTGATGTGAACAGCTGGGATATACCACTGGATGCAATCGTTACTGAAAACACTATCTATCGCCCGCTAAAATAAACCGCGGGTTTGCAAACACCTGACCACAGCCTGCACATGGCAACCCAATGCGTTTGTGTCATTTTAGCAACATAAAACACATGTTTTGAATACATGAACAATCAATCACCACGCCATTAATCAATCGAAGCGTGAGTCGATGATGTTGACGGGCGTTCGCTACCAGGGTTTCACACGGTCTGAACACGACATACACAGCTGAAACGGTTTGCCGGAAATAATCAGCCCGCACATAAAAAATTACCCCGAATTCGTTTTATTTGAAAAAAATAAAAATAAATTATAAAAATTTTTCGGTCGAAAAACTTGCATCAACAGACGTTGAACACCCGTATAACGCTCAACCAGGTAACACTTGTTTACAAACCTGGCGCGGCCAATACACCAATACCAACCAGGTTCCTGCCATGTCTTCCAGGCCAAAGATTCAGCCTTAATGACAGCTGTCGTACAAGGTGCATTCTGCAAGCATGCACCGCAAAATCCCGCGCCCAAACGCCGTCATCAGCAGGCATTGACACCTTTTCCATCACCAGTTCATAACGTCGGATTAATTCACACTCTTTACACATAACGGGCTGATAAATATTTATAAGCATATGTTTTTTATTAAAATTATTTAATCATGCCAGGCTTTCATAAGGGTTGATTTGCAACCATCCC
>JBATIF010000034.1:0-1917 GCA_049667605.1 Gammaproteobacteria bacterium | reverse complement strand
TTCAAGCGAGGCCAGTCACACCTGCGTCATATCCTGACGAAGAAGAGCAGCAAGCGTAAGCGTCAACTTGGCTCGCCGGCTGAAGTGAATAGTGCGGATGTGGCCATGGTGCGCCGCATGCTGCCGTTCCTTTGATTTTATTATTCAGAGTTTCAAGAGGTAGTCAGTAATGCCAAGAGTAAAACGTGGTGTAATCGCGCACGCCAGACACAAGAAAATTCTGGGCAAGGCGAAAGGATATTACGGTGCACGCAGCAAGATATATCGTGTCGCCAAGCAGGCCGTCATCAAGGCAGGGCAGTATGCATATCGTGACCGCCGCCAGCGCAAGCGCCAGTTCCGTATCCTGTGGATTGCACGTATCAATGCAGCTGCCCGTGAAAACGGACTGTCCTACAGCCGCATGATCGACGGGCTGAACAAGGCAAGTATTGAGGTGGACCGAAAGGTGCTCGCCGATATCGCGGTATTCGATGCGCCGGCTTTTAGCGCGCTGGCTGAAAAGGCCAAGGCCAGCCTCGCGGCCTAGCCCCTTCCCGCAAGCGGATACCAGCAAGGGGAAGGGTATTAACCCTTCCCCTTTTTTTATCTGTAATGACTAAAGCTGGACATTTGCTGTTGCTGGAGGAGCGGATCTCATCCGCGATCAGGACCCATGCAGGATAATCGCGGATGAGACCCGCTCCTGCAGGTCACCAATGGGGATAACGTGACAACCAATGAAATGTGATGGAAGCAACCCGGGGAGTGTGCACAGGTGAGCAGCCTGGAAGAAATCGAGAAGCAGTCAACGCTGGATATTGCCGGGGCAACGGATCCGGCTGCACTCGATGATGTGCGTGTCCGCTATCTCGGCAAGAAGGGCTTGTTGACCCTGCAGCTGAAGCAGCTGGGAAAATTGCCGGCAGAAGAACGCCGCGATGCAGGCCAGGAAATCAATCGCGTCAAGCAACAGTTGCAGCGAGCCCTGAATGCGCGAGGTGAAACGCTGAAGTCGGCCGCACTGGATGCGCAACTGACTGCGGAGAAAATCGATGTCACCCTGTCGGGGCGCGGACAGCAGCAGGGCGGCCTGCACCCGGTCACCACCACCATGCGGCGCATCGAGAAGTTGTTCGAGCCGCTCGGCTTTTCGGTTGCAGAAGGTCCCGAGATCGAGGATGACTTCCATAATTTCGGCGCACTGAATATCCCGGACCATCACCCGGCGCGGGCCATGCACGATACCTTCTATTTCGACACGCATACCCTGCTGCGTACCCACACCTCGCCGGTCCAGGTGCGCGTCATGGAACATCAGCAGCCGCCGCTGCGCATTATCGCACCGGGGCGTGTCTACCGCTGCGATTCCGACCTGACGCACACTCCGATGTTTCACCAGGTGGAAGGTCTGCTGATTGACGAGAATGTCAGTTTTGCAAACCTGAAAGGGGTGATTGACGATTTTCTGCACCTGTTTTTCGAGCGCGATGACCTGGCCGTGCGCTTTCGTCCCTCGTATTTTCCGTTCACCGAGCCATCCGCCGAGGTTGATATCCAGTGCGTCATGTGTGCCGGCGACGGTTGTCGCGTCTGCGGCCAGAGCGGCTGGCTGGAAGTGCTCGGCTGCGGCATGGTGCATCCAAAGGTGCTCGACCAGGTCGGCATCGATAATGAACGCTTCACCGGCTTTGCCTTCGGCATGGGCGTCGAACGCCTCGCCATGTTGCGCTACGGCGTCAACGACCTGCGCCTGTTTTTTGAAAATGATCTGGGATTCCTGGAGCAGTTTAACTGACAAAAGGCCTTTTCGCGCAAAGACGCAAAGGCGCAAAGGAAATCAAAGCTGTTTATTAATGCTTCTTATTTTGGTGTAGGAGCGCTTTGCAAGCGCGATAATTCTTCGCAATATAACGTGTATCGGACATAGCATAGTGG
>JBATIF010000033.1:0-4897 GCA_049667605.1 Gammaproteobacteria bacterium | reverse complement strand
GGCCACCCGAGACCACGCCCGCGCCACCCGCGGAAGTGCCGCCC
Organism: Gammaproteobacteria bacterium; assembly: GCA_049667605.1. Classification (GTDB taxonomy): domain Bacteria; phylum Pseudomonadota; class Gammaproteobacteria; order UBA9214; family UBA9214; genus UBA9214. Next base: position 4,853 of record JBATIF010000033.1, on the reverse strand, counting down.
GGGCAGCCCGTGGAAGTCCCCTCGCAGACTCCGCGCGAGATCTGAAAGCCGCTGCGGGAACGTCTCGCAGTTACTTGCGGGGTCCGTTCGGTGGACGCTCCGCAGGGCCCACCATGGCGTTGTTGGTTTTCTGCAGGTTCAGGATGAACAGCTGACCTGGATACCCTTTGCCCAGTCCGGGGGGGTTGCGGCGTAGTGCGCCATATCCGGGTGTTCGTCGAAAGGCTTCTGCAGCAGCCTGAACAGCCGGTCGATTTCCGTGTAGTCCTGCTCACCTGTGGCCTTGTCGATGGCGATCTGTGCCATGTAGTTGCGCAGGATGTATTTCGGATTGCGGCGTTGCATGCGGTTGCGCCAGCCGTGACCGGTGCGGGTGTTTTGCTGCAGGCAGGCGAGGTAGTCGTGCCGCCAGCGGTTGAAACGTTCGCGGTCAATAAACAGGTTGCACAGGGTTGTACCTGCTGCCTCGATATCACCCAGGGCGCGGAACAGGTTGGTATAGTCAGTGCGGCTGTGCGCCATTTGTGCAAGCAGTTCCGCGCCCAGGCGATTGATGTTTTCGTCAGCCCTCTCGAAGCCGAGTTTTTCCGCCAGCAGCTGTTCATGGTGGCTGAGAAACGCAGGCTGGTAGCTCTCAAGTGCAGTCTTTGCCGATTCCACCTCGATCAACGGTAGCAGGGCCTGGGCAAAACAGCTGAGGTTGAACAGGCCGCGCTGTGGCTGTTTGTCAAAGGCGTACAGGCCGTGATGGTCGGAGTGGTTGCAAATGAAGCCGGGGTCCCAGGCCTCCATGAAACCGAAGGGGCCATAGTCAAGGGTGATTCCCAGCACCGACATGTTGTCGGTATTCATTACGCCATGTGCAAAGCCGACGGCCTGCCATTGAGCCATCAGTCGCGCGGTGCGTTCTACCACGTTTTGCAACAGGGCGATGTAGGGGTCGGCTTCTCCCAGCAGTTCCGGATAGTGTTGCCGGATAACGTAGTCGGCAAGCTGGCGCAGTTCCCCGTGCTGGTTGCGGTAGAAAAAGATTTCGAAGGAACCAAAGCGCACATGCGAGGGTGCCAGCCGCGTGATGATGGCGGCGGTTTCGATCTGTTCTCGATAGACCTCGTCCTCGCTGCCTGTGATGCAGAGTGCACGCGTGGTAGGGATGCCGAGGCCGTACAAGGCCTCGCTGCACAGGTATTCGCGTATGGTCGAGCGCAGCACGGCACGGCCATCGCCGTCACGCGACCAGGGGGTCTGTCCGCTGCCCTTCAGCTGTATTTCCCATTTTTCACCATGCTGGTTGGTGGTCTCGCCGAGCATGATGGCGCGGCCATCGCCGAGTTGCGAGACGTAGTGGCCGAACTGGTGGCCGGCATAGAGCATGGCGATGGGTTCCATCCCGGGTAGCAGTTGCATTCCGCTGAAGTGGTCGGCGAAGTCAGGGTGATTGGCGACGTCGGGGTCGAGGTTGAGCAGTTCGGCTGCAGCTGTATTGAAATGAATGAGTTTTGCCGGCTTCTCCAGGGGGGTCGGCTGCACGCGCGCATAGAAGGCAGCCGGGAGGGTGGCAAAGGAGTTGCTGAAGGGCAGTGTTTCAAGGGTGTGCATATGTGCGCCACATTTTTGTCGATGATTAGTCATAGCAGTTTAATATGAGCGCCGTGCGCTGTCGCTATTATGCGCACACAGCCGCATGGGCGGGGGTGCACTTGACAGTCGTGGTAAACTGATAGCTATCAATAACTATTACAGACGTGACCCTTTATGATTGAAACAATCCTGAATTTCCTCGGCACCGGCGGCATGGCGCAGTTTTCGACCGGCACACTGATCCTGACAGGCCTGCTGTTTACCCACGTGACGATAGCCAGCGTAACGATCTACCTGCACCGTCACCAGGCGCACCGGGCGCTGGACCTGCATCCCGTCATTGCCCACTTCTTCCGCTTCTGGTTGTGGCTGACCACCGGCATCGTGACCCGCGAGTGGGTGGCGATACACCGCAAGCACCACGCGAAATGCGAGACGCCGGATGACCCGCATAGCCCGCAGGTAAAGGGGCTCGGCACGGTGATGTGGCAGGGCTCTGAACTATACAGGCAAGAGGCGGCCATCAGCGAAACCCTCGAGCGCTATGGCCACCTGACGCCGGATGACTGGCTGGAGCGTAATCTCTACACGCGGTTTACGTGGTACGGTATCACGCTCATGCTGCTGCTCGATATTGCGCTGTTCGGTATGCCCGGCCTGGTATTGTGGGCGGTGCAGATGGCATGGATTCCGTTCTGGGCGGCCGGCGTGATCAACGGCGTGGGGCACTCCTGGGGCTACCGCAACTACGAAACCGCAGATGCCTCGCGCAATATCCTTCCACTGGGACTGATCATCGGCGGTGAGGAACTGCATTCCAATCACCACGCCTTCCCGACATCGGCGCGCTTTGCCAGCAAGTGGTGGGAGTTAGACCTGGGCTGGATCTACATCCGCCTGCTGACCCTGCTCGGGCTGGCGAAGGTCAAGCGGGTTGCGCCCCGGCGGGTGCTGATCCAGACGCGCAAGGAGAGTATCGACCTGGAAACCGTAACTGCCGTGTTCAGGAATCGCATGCATGTGATGGCCAGTTATGCGCGTGATGTCATCTACCCGGTGCTGCGTCAGGAACGCAAGCAGTGTGACAGCTCCTGCAGACGGGCACTGTGGCGCGCACGCCGCCTGTTGGTGCGTGATGCCTCCTTGATCAACGAGCGTGCCCGTGAACGGCTCGACCAGATCCTGGCGCGATTCAGTGATCTGAAAATGGTCTACCAGTATCGCCAGCAATTGCAGTCGGTCTGGGCCAGCAAGGTCAGCAGCCAGGAAATGCTGCGCAAGGCGCTGCAGGAGTGGTGTCAGCAGGCCGAGGAGACGGGCATCGCCGCGCTGCAGGAATTTTCACAGCGCCTGCGCGGCTACAGTCTGCAACCGGCCTGATGGCGGTATTCCGGCCGCTTTAATCCACCCGCAGGATGAGATTCCAGGTGGAACGCGTCGAGACCTTCCCGCGTTCACGTTCGGGCAAGCACCGGTTTCTCATCGGCCTCCCTGTCGAATAACCACCCGCCAAATGCAGTCGGTGTTTTGCCCGTCGCTCCCGACTGGCAAGACATCCCGCCTGTCTTATATTAGAGAACTCTGATATACTCCGCGTTCTTCCACACCACAAAATTCCCGAAGGTATTCAATGTACAAGCTTGGTTGCGCCAGCCGCGCATGCTTTAAAAACGAGATCCTGTCCGGTCTGACCGTGGCGCTGGCACTGGTACCCGAGGCCGTGGCCTTCGCCTTTGTGGCCGGCGTCGATCCGTTGGTCGGGCTGTACGCGGCCTTCATGGTGGGCCTGCTGGCGGCTATCTTCGGGGGTCGGCCGGGCATGATATCCGGCGCGACCGGTGCCATGGCGGTGGTGATGGTGGCGCTGGTTGCCGGACACGGTGTGGAGTACCTGTTTGCAGCGGTGGTGTTGACCGGCCTGTTGCAGATGGGCGCCGGTGTGTTGCGGCTGGGCAAGTTTATCCGCATTGTGCCGTACCCGGTGATGCTGGGTTTTGTAAATGGCCTGGCGATCGTGATCTTCCTCGCACAGCTGCAGCACTTCCAGGTGACTTCGGCAGAGGGCGTCAGGCAGTGGCTGAGCGGCGAGGCGCTGCTGATATTTGCAGGCCTGGTTGTCCTGACCATGTTGATCATTCATTTTTTGCCGAAGTTGACCGCCAGTTTCCCCGCCGCGCTGGCGGCGATTATTGCGGTGAGCCTGCTGGCGCTCGGTCTGGACCTGGATACGGTTACCGTGGGTGGCCTGGCCAGTATCAAGGGCGGTTTACCGTCTTTTCATCTGCCAGCGGTCCCGATTAATTTTGAAACACTGATGATCATCCTGCCGTACTCGTTCATTCTGGCGGCGGTCGGCCTGATCGAGTCCTTGCTGACGCTGAGCCTTATTGACGAGGTGACCAACACGCGTGGGCGCGGTAATCGTGAGTGCATGGGGCAGGGCATTGCCAACACGGTCACCGGTTTTTTTGGTGGCATGGGTGGTTGCGCCATGATCGGACAGAGCATGATCAACATAAACTCGGGTGGTCGCCAGCGCCTCTCCGGCGTTGCAGCTGCCCTGTTCCTGTTGATGTTTATCCTGTTTGCCTCGCCGTTGATTGAACGCATCCCCATGGCAGCGCTGGTGGGCGTGATGTTTGTTGTGGTGATAGCGACCTTTGAATGGTCGAGTCTGCGTATTATGGGCAAGATACCGCTGACAGATGCTTTTGTGCTGATCCTGGTTTCAGCGGTGACGGTCTTTACGGACCTGGCGATAGCAGTGGTGGTCGGCGTGATCGTTTCCGCACTGGCCTTTGCCTGGGAAAATGCCCGGCATATCAACATCAAAACCTATGATGATGAACATGGCTCACGTGTGCATGAGCTCAATGGCCCCCTGTTCTTTGGTTCGGTGAAAAACTTTCTCGAACTGTTTAACCCGGAAGAGGCGCCGGATGACGTGATTATCGAATTTCAAAACTCGCGGGTTGCAGACCACTCGGCGATTGAAGCCATAGACACCCTGGCGGAACGATACATCAGGGCTGGCAAGACTTTGCATCTGCGCCACCTGAGTGAAGAGTGCCGTCTACTCCTGAAGAAGGCCGGTGACCTGGTAGAGGTGAACGTTCTGGAAGATCCCCGCTATCACGTGGCGGATGATCAAATCGCATAGGCCGGCTGAATAAAAAAACCAATCGCGCTTGCGAAGTGCCCCTGCAAGAGGGGCTGGACAATTACATCGTCAATACGATCTTGCCCTGAACATGTCCTGTCTCGAGTAACCG
>JBATIF010000032.1:0-1628 GCA_049667605.1 Gammaproteobacteria bacterium | reverse complement strand
AGGGCGGCGAATGGATGGAGCCGGACGAAATCCTGGCGAAGGTATCGACATACAAGACACCCTATGTAACCGTAACAGGCGGTGAACCACTGGCACAGAAGGCCTGTATTGATCTGTTGCAGCGCCTGTGCGACGCCGGTTACAAGGTGTCGCTTGAAACCAGCGGCGCACTCGATATAGCACCGGTCGATGCGCGTGTCAGCCGGGTGATGGACCTGAAGACGCCGGGGTCCGGTGAAATGCAGCGCAATCTGTATGCCAACATTGCGCAGCTGCGCAAACACGACCAGCTGAAGTTCGTCATCTGCAGCCGGGCTGATTACGAGTGGGCAGTGGCAATGATTAACGAGCACAAGCTGAACGAGTGCTGTGACGTACTGTTCACCCCGAGCTACGGACAACAGGACGCCACCGAACTGGCCGACTGGGTGCTGCAGGACAGGCTGCCGGTGAGAGTGCAAATCCAGTTGCACAAATACCTCTGGGGCGATGTGCCGGGTAAATGATCCAGTGAAATTTTCCCATGACTAAAGCCGTCATCCTGCTTTCCGGCGGGCTCGATTCCGTCACCCTGCTTGCCATGGCGAAACAACAGGGCTTCGCGTGTTACGCGCTGAGCCTTGACTACGGCCAGCGTCACAAGGCGGAACTGCTGGCTGCAAAAAACATTGCCGCCAGCATGGGGGTCAGGGAACACAAAATCATCCGTATCGGTCTCGATGATATGGGCGGCTCCGCCCTGACGGATGACGCCATCGCCGTGCCCGAGCACGCCGGCGCCGGCATTCCCGTTACCTATGTCCCGGCACGCAATACCGTGTTCCTGTCACTGGCGCTTGGCTGGGCCGAGGTGCTCGGCGCACGCGATTTGTTCATCGGCGTGAACGCCGTCGATTATTCCGGTTACCCGGACTGCCGCCCGGAATATATTGCGGCCTTCACAACACTTGCACAACTGGCCACCAGGGCCGGCGTCGAAGGCGAACACTTCGAGATTCACACGCCACTGATCGAACTCAGCAAGGCGGAAATCATCCGTGAAGGGCTGCGCCTTCATGTGGACTATGCCGCGACCGTCTCCTGCTACCAGGCCGACGAGCAGGGCAGGGCCTGCGGCGTGTGCGATGCCTGCAGCCTGCGCGCCGCGGGTTTCAGGGCCGCCGGCGTCCCCGATCCGACCCGTTATCAGCGCTAGGACCAATGCAGTCCAAGTGCTTCCCCTCTTTTTTTGCAGGAATGACAAGAGATAAAAACATCCATCCCTCTCCCTTTAGAGAGGGCCAGGGAGAGGGGATAAATATTAAGTCTTTGGCAGCTCCGCGATCCTGTTATCCGCAAAACTGGCCTCCCTGCCTGTGAATAGCTACACTTCGAGCAGTACCCCAGCCATGGAGACGGTTAATGTCTTTTGAAAATTTCTTCAGTGCCCAGTCCGTATTCCTCTGGTCGGCCTTCGCCCTTGCCTTCATCATGGGCGCCGTCGTCAACAAGACCAATTTCTGCACCATGGGCTCCGTCTCCGACATGGTCAACATCGGCGACTACGGCCGCTTCCGCGCCTGGCTGCTGGCGATTGCCGTGGCGCTCATCGGCGTGGTGGTGCTGGAGACGTTTGCACTCGTCGATAT
>JBATIF010000031.1:0-12088 GCA_049667605.1 Gammaproteobacteria bacterium | reverse complement strand
CTTCACTTCTCACTTCTCACTTCTCACTTCTCACTTCTTTTCACTTCTCACTTCTTGGCGCCCGGGGGCTGGAAGCCTTCAGGGACCGAGCCGAAATCGCCTTCACCGAACAGAAAACCAACCATATGTTTTTCGATCAGTTCGACGCTTTGTTTGTCGCCGGTATTCAGGCCGTTTTCATTGATGATCATGGTGAGGCGTTCCAGCCACTTGTTCCAGCCTTCTGACGAAACATTCTCATAGATGCGTTCACCCAGTGCCCCGGGGTGCGGGATGGATTCCAGCCCTTCGGCTTCGCGCTTGAGGACGACACAATTTACAATGCGGCTCATGTGGTCTTTCCTGTGGAAGAATTTGTAACAACCTGATTATACCCCGATTGCCGGTCTGTCATCGCCGTTTTTTTCCACAGCATCAGAAGGGTTTGACAACAACCAGCAGCACGATCGCAACCAGCAGCAGGGAAGGGATCTCGTTGATCCAGCGATAGAAGACATGGCTGTGAGCGGCCGTTCCATTGCGAAATTCCTTGTTGATGATCCAGCAGTAGAAATGAAAGCCGATCAGCAGGCCGACCAGCAGCAGCTTGGCGTTAAGCCAGACGCTATCCTGGTAGGCGGCCCAGCTGTACGCCAGCAGCAGCCAGACACCGAACACGGCTGTCAGAACCGCGCCGATAGACATGATGATGAAAAGCTTGCGTTCCATCACCAGGAATCGCGCGTGCCCGGTTTCGTCGTGGCAGTCGGCGTGGTAGACGTACAGGCGTGGTAAATAGAACAGGCCGGCGAACCAGGTCACCATGAAAATTATGTGCAGGGCCTTGATCCAGAGCATGGCAGTCAGGTTTCCTGTGAGCTAAGGTCATCGGCAGACCAGTCGTTGCCTGCCTGCTGCAGCATGTTGTGGATATTCTTGCGCAGTTTCTGCATATCCAGTTCACCGGTTCGGCGTAAAACGATGCGCCCGTCAGGTGCAACCAGGAAGGACGTCGGTGTCAGCCGGATATTGCCAAACGCCCGGGCCGCACTGCCATCAATATCCAGCGCGACCGGATAGGGGATGTTGCGTGACTTGCGCATGGACAGTACGTCGCTGGGCTTGTCATGGCTCATGGCAATGGCGATTATTTCCAGGCCCCGGGGCGATAGCTCCCTGTAGAGTTCGATCAGGTGCGGCATTTCCCTGAGACAGCCGGGACAGGTGGTGGCCCAGAATGTAAGCAGTAGCGGCTTGCCGCGCAAGCCTGCAAGTGACAGTTGTTTGCCGTCAACGGTCAACAGGGTAATGTCCGGACTGTGCTTTGGTCCGGCAGGCGCAAGCCATATCCAGGCAAGTGTACCGAGCAATACGGCGGCAAACAGTGTGATTGATGTTTTCCCGGTTTTCATTCTTCAGGTTTCATGTCTGAGAGTTTCGTCAGGGATTCTTCACGCTTTGCGTTTCCGGTAAATCTGCCAAGCCAGGCAAACACTTTTTTCATTGCTCGCCATAATTTCGGTAACAGCCAGATCAGCAGCAGGATAAACACAACCAGCAGAACCAGGAATAACACCGGGTTGTAGAGCGCCGTCCACAGGCCGGCAATGACCATTACGTCTTCACCCACAGATGTAAACCAGTTGCTGACCGGTTCGGGAGAGGTATTGATCATTACACGTGATCCCGCCTTGGCAAGATGGCTGCCGCCGGCCAGGGTGCCCCCGGTAATGGCGGCTGCGAGTTCTGCCCCGGGGCCGATGTCACCAACTGCAGCCGCGGCAAGTATTGCACCGGCGGGTATGCGGATAAAGGTATGGATGGCATCCCAGCCAGTGTCAACGCCGGGTATCTTGTCGGCAAAAAACTCGACGCAATACATCAAACCCGCCGCGAGCATTACCATCGGGTTAGAAAGTATTTCCAGGTCAGGGGGCAGTTCGATGTTTCCGCTGCTGCCCATCCAGCCAAGCATGAACAGCGCGGCATACAGGTTGATGCCACTGGCCCAGGCTACACCCATGGTCAGTGCAATTGTCTGGGTGATATCCATACCGCTGCCGCTTGGCTGTTGTACCTGTGTCGTCTTTGCAGGCATGCAATTCTAACCATATCCGGAGCAGCGCGTGTATTTTGGGCGTGCTTTAATCAGGCCCCCCCGGTTGTGATGCGAATAACATGTTGATAAATATTGATTAAAAGTATTTTTCTGAATGTTGCGGCGGTTGTTTACATGCGCGCTGCAGTTACTGTTTAATAGCAGCGCTTGTTCACTGACCCACGGAATAGTTTTCATGTTGAACGAATTCACGAAATTTGCCATGCTTGGCTGCAATAAACTAGGGTGTGTTTTTTAATGCCCTACTGGATATTCTGATAGCCGCGTTTGCGATCTCTATAGCAATAAAGTCAATGAACAAGCTCACGAAGGAAGAGCCTCCCGGGGCGGCGAATGCCAGCTTCTACCCGGGTGCATTTCAAATATCCTGAACGCTGCGAATTGTTGCTGGTTTTGCACATCAGATATCGTTTAATCGCAATTTTTCACCCACAGTAAAAAACCAAAGGAATAAAGTTATGAACAGAATGTTATTTATAAGCGTTATTGCGTTTTTGCTCGTTGCCGGTTGTAGCGACAAGGACGAGCCGGCCACCGTCAAGACCGAACCTGGAATGCTTGAGAGAATGAAGGAATCCACCAGTAATGCCATGACTGATATGAAGGATGCGGCCGGTAGTGCCATGGAAAAAACCGGTGAAATGGCTTCCGATACAGCAGATGCAGTTGGCGATGCGGCGCGTGATATAAAAGAGAGTGCCAGTGACATGGCGACATCTGCTGCAGGTGCTGTTACTGCTGCGGCAGGAGATGCAAAGGATAAAGCCGGTGAAATGGTAGCGGATGCAACCGAGGCTGTTGCTGAAATGTCAGATGATACAGATGACGGCGGTGCGATCGGGCAGCAGGTGTACCAGAGAAGTTGCCAGTCCTGTCATGCGATGGGTGTTGCCGGCTCGCCCAAGCTGGCTGACAAGGCTGCGTGGGCACCGCGTATTGCCTTGGGTATGGACGCCCTGGTAGCCAGTGTCATCAAGGGCAAGGGCATCATGCCGCCAAGAGGTGCCTGTGCGAGCTGTTCTGATGGCGACATAAAAGCGGCCGTTCAGTATATGGTTAGCCAGAGTAGATAGTTCCTTGTGATCATGAAAAAGGGCTGCTGATGCAGCCCTTTTTTTGCAGCGGTTAACAGTGGATCACTAGTGTGTTATCAGCGGATCAAGTGACTTTGCCTTCTCGACCCAGCCGGATACCACCTTTTCCGAGGGGACGGTACGGGTAAGCTTCTTTTCCGTATTGACCTCGGCCATCTTTGCGGCCAGGTTTTCCGCATTGCGGTTACGCAGCTCCTTGACGGTATCAACACCGGAGGCCTTCAGTAACTCGGAATACTCCCCACCCACACCGGAGATGCGCATCAGGTCTGCCATGTTGGCCCACTTCAAAAGTTGTCCTTCACTAAATCCGGTGGCCTCGGCCGTGTCCTTGCGTCCCTTCGCGCTACAGCAAAGTTCCAGCAGGTCGTCCGTGGTCTTGATGTTTGCGGCGGCAAGCTTTTCGCCGTAGGCCGGTCCGATCCCTTCGATCTCATCGATTTTGTAACCCATGTGTTTCCTCCGTTTGACGAGCAAATTCCGCCCTTGTTTCAGCCGGGTATATGCCGACATGGCATACATCCCTTGCAGATTGAGTGGCAGATTAAACCGCGTCATTGCCCTATGATCAAGCGTTAGTGTATCGTCATCGGGCGCTCACCCCGGTTTCGAGCCGTGCCCTGCATGGTTGCCCCGGGTATATTCGACGTCGAGCCACTGCAGTGGCTTCTTTATTAACGAGATTGAAGGAAAAACGTGACTACTGAGAAACCGGTTCGGGAAATCCGGATAAACCCGATTATCCCTTCTGAGTCTGTGCTGGTTGCATCAGAGCGGAGCCTGCGCCCGCAAAAGGAAGAGGCGCGTGTGGCGCATGATTCCCGGGAGCATGTTGATAGCTGTCCCTTCTGCAAGGGCAACGAGGACAAGACGCCGCCGACGATCGCGGCCCTGCCGGACGCGGCCGACTGGAGCATCCGCATCGTGCAGAACCTGTTCCCGGTGCTGGGCACCGAGAGCGACCAGGGTAATATCAGTATCGGCCTGCAGCAGGTGATGGACGGCTACGGTCACCACGAAGTGATTATTGACCATCACCGGCATGGTATTGAAGTGCACGAAATGTCGGAGCAGCATATCGCAATGCTGCTTGGGTTGTACCGGCAGCGCATGGATGAATTGTTTGCTGCTGATGACCGTATCAGGTATGTGCTGGTGTTCAAGAATTTCGGCCCGGCAGCCGGTGCCAGCATCAAGCATACCCATAGCCAGTTGATCGCCATGCCGATCATTCCCGAGAATGTATACAATGAAGTCGAACACAGCCGCAGGTATTACCGCAAATATCACCAGTGTATTTTCTGTAGCCTGATTGACGAGGCCTTGACCTTTGAGGCGACCATCTACAACCGCGAATCCGGTGAAGTGAGGCGCAAGGTGGATGTCGGCCAGTACGTGATCGAGCGCAGCGAACGCTTTATCGCTATCAAGCCGTTTGCGAGTCGCTTTGAATGGGAGGTGCATATCCTGCCCATTCAGCACCAGGCCAACTTCATGAAGGCAACCGCGGAAGATCTTGCCGACCTGTCGAGGCTGCTGAAACGCACCATGCAGCGTCTCGACAAGGTGTTGAGTGGGGCACAGTACAATTATTATTTTCACACGGTGCCGCGCTGTGATGAATTTACCGACTGTGATGCAAGCTATCACTGGCACATGGAGATCTGCCCAAGGACCACTATTCCTACAGGGTTTGAGCTGGGTTCCGGCCTGTTTGTTACAACCATCAGCCCGGAAGATGCGGCTGCCAGGCTGCGTGACGCCATATAAAATGGAGGGTAGCAGCTTGAAAGCAGAGCAGGCAGAGTTACGTCTTGAGCAAATCATTGAACGCATGCAGACCATACAGAAAGCCATCAAGGCCTCCGGACAACCACCGTCCATGCTGGAACTTGGCGAGTTGAAAGAGCTCGGTAACGAGTATGCACGTACGGTGGACAAGCTTGGTCACTTCCCGACTGGTACCGGGCTGGCCTGAAAACATGAGGGGGCGCATCCAATGAACGATGAACAGGGAATATTTGTCGGCAAGGGTACAAAACCGATGTACCTGCAACCGAAGCTTGCCAACCGGCACGGCTTGATAGCCGGTGCAACCGGTACCGGCAAGACGGTTTCGCTGCAGATCCTTGCCGAGGGTTTTTCGCGTATCGGTGTACCGGTTTTCATGGCCGATGTGAAGGGTGATTTATCCGGCATCAGCCAGCCGGGCAAGGAGCATCCGAAATTAAAAGAGCGCGCCGATAAAATCGGTCTTGCTGATTACATGCTGGAGAGCTTTCCGGTCGTTTTCTGGGACCTGTTCGGCAAGAAGGGCCACCGTGTCCGTACCACGGTATCGGAGATGGGGCCGCTGCTGCTGGCTCAATTACTGGGTTTGAATGAAACCCAGGAAGGGGTCCTCTATGCCGTTTTCAAGATGGCGGATGACCAGGGCCTGTTGTTACTGGATTTGAAAGACCTGCGTGCCCTGCTGGCCTTCGCGGGTGAGAATGCAAAAGAGTTGACGCTCGAATACGGCAATATCGCTACAGCCTCTGTTGGCGCCATCCAGCGGCGGCTGCTGGTGCTGGAGGAGGAAGGGGCCGAGGAATTTTTGGGGGAACCGGCGCTGGACCTGTTTGACTTCATGCGCACCGGCGCCAGGGGTTACGGCAATATCAACATCCTCGCCGCCGACACCCTGATGCAGAATCCGAAACTGTATGCCACCTTCCTGTTATGGCTGCTATCCGAATTGTTCGAGGAACTGCCCGAGGTTGGCGATCCGGACAAGCCGCGGCTGGTGTTCTTTTTCGATGAAGCGCACCTGTTGTTCGACGATGCGCCCAAGGCCTTGGTGCAAAAGGTCGAGCAGGTGGTTCGCCTGATTCGTTCAAAAGGTGTAGGTGTCTATTTTGTTACCCAGAATCCGCTGGACATTCCCGATTCCGTGCTCGGCCAGCTGGGCAACCGCATTCAGCATGCGCTGCGCGCCTTTACACCGCGCGACCAGAAGGCCGTGCGTGCCGCAGCTGATACCTTTCGCGCCAATCCGGGATTTGATGCGGCCGCGGCAATCAAGGAGCTAGGCGTGGGCGAGGCACTGGTTTCGATGCTCGGTGGCAAGGGTGTACCGGACATGGTTGAGCGCACGCTGATCCGCCCACCTTCCTCGAGGCTGGGTCCTGCATCGCCGGCGGAAGTCAATGCAATTATCGATGCGAGCATGCTGGGCCGCCGTTATGCAGAGACCATAGATCGTAAATCAGCCTATGAGTTTCTCAAGGAGCGGGCGGAAAAGGCCGTCGTAGTGCAAGCCGAGGCTGCAGAAGCTGCTGCTGCGGAGAAGGCGGCCAAGAAACCCGCGGCAAGGCCCAGTAATCGCCAGGGGGTGATGGAGGCGATGATCAAAAGCGTGGTGCGCTCGGTCGGCAGCTCCCTGGGCCGGCAGATTTCCCGCGGCATACTCGGTTCCATCCTCAAGGGTTAGCCCGCTGGTTTTTTTATCAGCAGGGATCCGCCATGAATTCCAGGTTCATCAAAAACAGGTTGCTGCCGCTGCTGGTGGTGCTTGGCCTGCTTGCCTACCAGTACTACACGCAACACCAGGATGCGGTAACGGAAACTGCCGGTTTTCAGACGGGTGCCGTGGAAACGGCCGGGTCACATGGCGGCGTCATAGAAAAGGCCTACGCGGACCAGCGATCAAAGGTTTGGGTCGAGGTGCCGGGGCGTGTCTCGCGCCTGCTGGCTGATGATAATGACGGCAGCCGCCACCAGCGTTTTATCCTGACACTCGACAGCGGGCACACCGTGCTGGTGGCGCATAACATCGATCTTGCAAAGCGTATTCCTGTGCAAAAAAATGACAGCATTAAACTGAGAGGCCGCTATGAATGGAATGATCGTGGTGGCGTTATTCACTGGACGCATCACGACCCGGAAAACAGACGCGCGGGTGGCTGGATAGAATTCAATGGCACGCTCTATAAGTAAACCGGTGATCACCATGCGCGATCTGACGTATATGCGCGACAAGGCCGGCGGGGCCGCATTCGTTCAGGTGGCTGAAGCGCTCCTGCAGGTTATTCTATGTTTTGCGGGGAGTGATCAGAAACACACAGTGATATATTCTGGAAACACGATCGAGGGCCAGCACTTGTGAAACATGGAAAAAAATCTACCCCCACTACTGAAAGTTTACGCTCCGATGCTGCCTTGCGCCGCGAACGTGAACACAGCCGGCGCATGAGAAAGCTCGTGCCGCTGCTGATATTCGGGCTGGTTGGGGTATTCATCGCGCGCCAGGAAATCCCGGCGTTTTCCGGCTGGGTGGACCGTTTGCTCGATGCGGAGGCCTGGACCGCGGGCGAGGCCTGCCGCAGGGCGGCACTGGCGGCGACCGGTAATCCCGGTTTTGCACGGCTGACGGATAACGGCAAGACCGAGGAAACGGATGCCGGTTATTATGTCGGTGATGTCGAATACGAAGTGCTGCAGACGGGCGGGGAACAGCGCGAGTACCGCTTCAGCTGCAACGTCACCCGCGGTGGCGAGGTGGTTTCCATTAACGGCGCTGACGATATTGCTCAACCCGGGGCAATCCCCCTGCAGAAAAACAGGTCCTCGAACTAGCGCAGACGGTAGCTCTGATCGATCATCTCGCGGGTGAGCACGCCGTGAATACGCCTGATACCGGGCGCGGCGTTACGGGTTACATAAAGGGCTTCCTTGCCCGTTGAGTTTATTTTCTCGAGTGCCTCCTGCAGGGTTGACTGGAAGTCAATGTCGCTGAACTCCAGCCGCGTGGCCGGGATGTCCAGCAGGTTGATCAAAGACTCCTCTGCAGGTCCCGGTTCCTGGAGATGGCGCGCAAGGTCGGCGGCCGGCATCAGGCTGTGCGGGGTTGTGTCCTGCAGGATAACGATCCAGCGCGGTTCACTTTCCAGTGCGGTTCTAACCTGTTCGCGGCTGCATGTTTCAGGCAGTGTCTCAAGCTGGCGGTCCATGACACTGGCCACGCCGATGCGGCGCAGGGTCTGGGTCAGTGGTGTGTCGTTGTAGTCCAGGCCCCGGGCGCGCAACAACACCAGGTAAACCGAGGCCTTGCCGAATACTTCACTGCTCACCAGTCCGCCCGCGATCAGCGCCAGCATGCCGGGCAGGATGATATGCGGGTTGGCAGTCAGCTCGAGCATGGCGGTGAGCGCGGCCAGCGGCGCCTGCAGGGTCGCGCCCATCATCGTGCCCATGCCGATCATGGCGTAGAAGGCGGGCGAAGCGATGTCTCCCGGCAGCCAGATGTCGGCCATGATCCCCATGGCGCCGCCGGCTACCGCACCGATGACCAGCGTCGGCCCAATCAGGCCGCCGGGCAAACCCAGTCCCAGTCCAAGTGCCGTGGCCAGCAGCTTTGCCACGGTGATGCCCAGCAGCACGGATAGTCCCAGCTGTCCGAGCAGCGCCTGGTTGACCGTGTCATAACCGATACCCATGACTTCGGGCACCAGCAATGCAATGCAGCCGACCAGACTGCCGCCAAGGCTGCAGCGTATCCAGATCGGCCAGCCGGCTGAACGCCTGGTCGAATGTTGTAACAGGTGTATGAACAGTGCGGCCAGGCTGCCCAGGGCAATGCCCATCAGGGTGACATAGGGCAATTCCAGCAACGAACCAAGTTGCGTGGGGGGAATGGTAAAGACCGTGCCGCTGCCGAAAACTGCCTGGGTCAGGGTCGTGGCAATCACGGCAGAGAGGATAACCGGCGCAAAACTGGCCAGTGAATATTCCATCATCACCACTTCCATGGCGAAAATGACACCGGCAAGCGGTGTATTGAACGAGGCGGCAATTGCCGCGGCAATGCCGCAGGCGGCGAGGGTGCGGTTGCTGTTGTGCGGCAGGCGCAGCCATTGACCCAGTTGGCTGCCACTGGTCGCGCCGAGATGCACACTCGGGCCCTCGCGGCCGACCGAGTGCCCGCTGATGATGCTGATCGCCGCAGCGAGGAACTGGGTGATGGCATTGCGCAGCGGCAGTTTGCCCTGGTGATAGGCGAGTCGTTCCATGACATGGACAATGCCGGTCTGGCGGGTTTCATCACGCAGGTACTGCAAACCGAGTCCGATCAGCAGTCCGCCGCCTGCGGGGAGCAGGAAACGCAGCAGCGGCGCCAGTGCCTCGTAGTTTTCAACGCCGCCGCCCGGCAGCAACAGGGCCTGCATGGATTCCACCAGCATGCGAAACGCAATGATGACTGCGGCGGACAGCAGGCCGACCGGTATTGCCAGCATGGCAAGCTGTGGCAATGCGTGCAGGCTGGAGAGGCGCAGCCCGAGATTATCCAGCCATTCGTTCCACCGGCGCTTTAGCATAGTTGGTCCCTGACGGGTTTGTTTTGCCTGACACGTTGTACCAAGGATCGCAGCAGCGCCTTGCAGGCGCGAATAACTCCGATGTTTAATCCATCGCGCACGCAAGGCGCTGCAGCATAAACATTGCAGCGCAGCTATTGTAGAATGACCGGCCCGCGACTAACAGGCTCCCGGGATGGTGTACTATCCCTGACGGGCAAGTCATTCTACAGGTAACACGAACATGATAAAGGTCGGTGTGGTTGGCGGGACGGGTTATACCGGTGTCGAGCTGTTGCGGCTGCTTGCCGGTCACCCGGACGTCGATCTGTCCGTGATTACCTCGCGTTCCGAGGCCGGGCATGCTGTTGCCGACCTGTTTCCCAACCTGCGTGGTTGTGTCGATCTTGAATTTTCTCAACCGGATGCCGGTCAACTGGCCGGCTGTGAGCTGGTGTATTTTGCGACACCGAATGGTATCGCTATGACGATGGCGCCGCAGTTGCTTGAGGCCGGAGTGCGCGTCATCGACCTTGCGGCCGATTTCAGGCTCAGCCAGCCGCAGATCTGGGAACAGTGGTACGGGATTGAGCATGCCTGCCCGGATCTTCTCGCACAGGCGGTCTACGGATTGACTGAAATAAACCGCGATGCCATTGCAGCCGCACAACTGGTTGCCAATCCGGGTTGTTATCCGACAGCCGTACAACTGGGTTTTCTGCCACTGCTCGAAGAAGGCCTGGTCGACCTCGGTCACCTGGTTGCCGATGCAAAATCAGGCGTCAGCGGCGCCGGCAGAAATGCTGTAACCGGCGCATTGCTATGCGAGGCCAGTGAAAATTTCAAGGCCTATGCCGTGCCCGGTCACCGCCATTTGCCGGAAATTTCCCAGGGGCTGGAGAGCGTCGCGGGACAGCCGGTGGGCCTGACCTTTGTACCGCACCTGACGCCGATGATTCGCGGCATCCATGCGACGCTGTATGCACAGCTGAAGGATGTCGATCGTGACCTGCAGGCGCTGTATGAGGTGCGTTATGCCGACGAGTATTTTGTCGATGTATTGCCGGCCGGGTCGCACCCGGAAACCCGCACTGTGCGCGGATCGAATCATTGCCGGATCGCAGTACACCGGCCACAGCAGGGCAATACCGTGGTCGTGCTTGCAGTCATCGATAACCTGGTAAAGGGCGCCGCCGGCCAGGCCGTGCAGAACATGAACATCATGTTCGGTCTTGCTGAAACCGCCGGGCTGACGGGTATAGCATTGTTGCCCTGATGTTGTACCGCGACATAACCATGACCGCCTGCAGCCTGGCCGGACCGGATAGCCATGCTGCGTGATTACCTGGTACTTGTGGCCGGCGTTTTCGCTATCGGCCTGTCTATTTACGGTGTCTGGTGGTTGTATGATCTTGGGAAATTACATGGTGTCGTGGAGCTTGAATCGTTGCGCAGCGGGCACGCAACCCTGCAGGAGCAGAACCTGAGGTTGCTGCGCGAGAACAAGTCCCTGACCAGCCGGGTTGCCGTGTTCGAGCGATCAGCCGAGATTGACCGCCAGGCCATAGCGGATGTCAGGAATGACCTCGCGGGACTGGAACAGGAACTGCAGGCGGCCCGCGAAGAGGTTGAATTCTATCGTGGCATCGTCTCACCCGGAACAGTGCAGTCCGGTTTACGTATTCACCGCTTCAAGTTGAAGCAGGATGCACTGCCCGGCAGGTATGTCTACAACCTTGTATTGACACAGCTGACCCAGAAAAACCGTCCTGTCAGCGGCATGGTTGACTGGACGATATCCGGGCTGATGCTGGGTGAACCCGGCGAGCTGGCACTTGCGGGCGTTACCCGCCCATCCGTGCAGCAGCTCAAATTCCGGTTTCGCTATTTTCAGGCCTTGTCAGGCGTGATTACCCTGCCGGAAGGTTTCGAAGCAACCTATGTAACCTTGACGGTGACACCGGCGGGAAAAGGCGGGCAGCAGGCAGTGGAACAGGTATTCGACTGGCCTGAAGCGGCTTATTGACCAGCTAGATTCCTGCCTATTGAAATCTTGCCGTCATGCGAGCGCAGTGTGGCAATCTCATACCATTGAATCAGTTACCTAAAGATTGCTTTGTCTGCACGGCTGCAGGTAGCCACGGTTATTCTCAACGGCACCGTCAGCAGAGATATCCGTTCTGCAGAGCGTATCGAACTGGCCTCCAGTACAAAGGTCGACAGCGACTTCTACAACCACCTGATCGAGATGGCGATGGGTGCACAGGCCAACGGCAGCCCGATCCATCGCGAAGAAACGTCCAGCCCGGTGATTTCTTTCGGTCGGGATATGGCGGGAGGCCAGGACTCTCATGAGTAATACTTGACCAGTTTACTCGGGGAATGACATACTTTTTCCATGCAAGGTTGTCACAGGCAAGAGGTCATAGGAACATGAGTGAAGCAGCAACAACAACACCAGTCGTTGATCTGACCTTTACAGACGCGGCCGCGAGCAAGGTCAAGCGATTGATTGAAGAGGAAAAAAATCCGAATCTCAAGCTGCGCCTGTACATTTCCGG
>JBATIF010000030.1:0-6958 GCA_049667605.1 Gammaproteobacteria bacterium | reverse complement strand
ATGGTGAAACGAAGCCTGCGGTGCTGGAATTGCCGTCTCAGGTCTTTTCGGTCAAAGGTGCCGTCATGTTCATGCTTATCGTGGCGACCGTGATGCTCGTCTCGGCAATTCTCAGTGACCGTTTCGGAAGCGACGCCATACTACCCGCCGTGGCGTTCGCCGGTCTGGTAAGCACTAATGCTGCGGCCGTCACGCTCGCCTCACTCGTGGCCGCGGGGCAGATCTCCCCGATTCAGAGCACATTGCCTCTGGCCGCCGCGCTTAGCGCAAACACGCTCGTGCGGATCTGGATATCCGTGCGCGCCAGCGAGACATCCTACCGCTGGGCCGTGTCCGGTGGACTTGTGCTCCAACTGGCGGCGCTCTGGGCCGCATGGTGGCTGGGCGGCTTGATCCTGGCCTAGTTAGCGACCTGCCCAGCGTCCTTATTTGATCGCCGAGTTGTAAGCTGCCAAGCAGGACACTTCACGCCATACAGCGCAAGCTATCTGTGATTTAATGCGGCAGGATCAGCTATTTTCTACCGTAAAAATGCTGAGTGACTGCGCGCTAGGTAAATGCGAACAAGAACCGGGTAACCATTAGGGAGGGGACATTCTAGCCGGTGTTTCACTTGTAATATGAAGTTCCTGTGTTGGTATGAACTTGTCGTTCAGTCCAGCAACAAGGAAGGACAAGTACTGGCGTACTCGGAAGTTCCAGGGCAAATAACCACACAAAACAGTCAGATGACCGGGCACGACCCTGGTCGGACGTTTAGCTGTTTCTAATATTAGCGGGGCATAACAGTCGTGAGTCGACCCATTTCCGTCGTTCGCGGTAAATTGCTACATGTCATGAGGTTGCTCAAATCGGAACCAAGGAGAAGACGGTACATGTTCCAGCAAATCACTAACGTTTGAGCCAATGCGCCGATTCCACTGTATTATTAATACTACGGATTTGGTCTAATACACAGTTAGCCACACACAACAACCAGTAAATCGAGGAATACAGAAAGATGATCAAGTTCGTTATGTGCATAACACGACACCCAAGCATGACCCGCGAAGAATTCAAAGATTATTAGATGAATTAACATGGCTCATTCTTTATGAGTAACGCAGATGCAATGGGGGCAAAAAAATATGTGCAATCACACACATTGGAAACGCCATTGAATGAAGGTCTAAGAACCTCCAGAGGGATGCTTCCTGAATATGATGGTGTTGCTGAAGTCTGGTTCGAGTCAGAAGAAGCACTGATGGAGGGAATGAGCTCTCCAGAGGGGCAGAAATTAGGTGCAGCGTTACTAGAAGATGAAGGGAATTTCATCGATCATTCAAAATCTTCAGCGTTCATTGTTGAAGAGCGCGAGTTCTAAGTGGCTAACAAGGCGCTCAAAAACGACGCGCTAACTCACGCGTTTTAGCTCAATCGTTATGAAACCTAAATACCCATTAATGCAGACTTTTGACAAGCTGCCCAAGCAAATCCCCATCTATATTTTGGAAAATGCGTTGCTACCTGGAGGCGAACTCCCCCTGGAACTCTCTAAGCCTGATGATCTGGCTTTGTTTTTGAGTGCTGTTAAAACAGATCAATTGATCGGTATGGTGCAGCCGCAGCACAACAACCCGGAGGGGGGGATCTACCAGATAGGCTGTGCCGGCAGAATTAGACAATACCGGGAAAGAAAAGACGGTAGACTTAACATTATGCTAACGGGGGTATGTCGTTACACTATATTCGAGACGATTCTCCAACAGGATGGATACACCATAGCCAGGGTTGACTGGAGTGATTTCGAAAATGATTACGAAACGGAAGTTGTCGAATTGAAGGTCATTGAAGGTTTCAAAGAAAACCTTCGAAAATACTTCGATCGGCACAAGATGCAGGTAGATTGGGAAGTTCTGGACAAGCTACCTGTCGAGCAGGTCGTCAATAACCTTGTTTTGGTTTTAAACTTTGATATAGAAAGCAAGCAGCGACTACTTGAGTCGCCCACTGTCTCGAAACGCATGGAGTTGTTTTCGAATTTGCTGGAAAGGAAGGAAGCCCCGATACCGGCCCCGTCACCTAAAAGTAAATTTGTAAACTAGTCAGAAGTGAAATGAAACATACAGTAAGAGTGACCATAATGAGGAAATGACGGGCGAAAAACAAAGTGACGCATAAAAAGTCATTTCTACCGATCGCCTTGGTCGCTGGGGTTCATTCGTCATCGGTAGAGCTAAATCGTTAGAACCTGAATGACCGGTTTTGACCGACTCCTGTCTTCATCGGGCATTGCAACAATCGGTGAGGGGTGATCCAGAAACGGCAGGTTTCAGCCCTATACCGGGCCTGGTAGACTGAACCAAAATAAGATTGTGCTAGCAGGCCGAGTATCGGGCACTGACTGTCCGTTAATAACCGAAATATTCCGTATGCAACAACGTCTGGACATGCCTCTGTTCTCATCATGAACGGCAGGTTACAGCTCTGATCCAGGCCTTCCTGAGTGTAGATTTGTTAGACCTGGCAGGATAACCTGAGTCAATTTAGAATTGACGTACATCAATACATTTACTTGGTTTTTGGTGTACATATTCTCGCTGTTGTTCGACAAATAAATTAGAGTGCTATTAATGGAGAATACATTATGAATGATGAATCACGTCGTAACTTCCTAACCGCAACAGGTAAGCTACTTGTCGGTGCTGCAGCACTTGGATCACTCACAGCGCATGCAACAGAAAAGCACAACCACGGTGGTTCAGAGAATGGGCTTATGCTTGACGCCGCATTAGAGAGCAGATGCGCAACTTGCCATTTCTGGGGTGGCATGCGCAAGGTTTTCGAAGATAAGAAACAGATAATCACGCAGAGTATGGGTTGGTGCAATAATCCGGATAGCCCTAATCACCAGAAACTGACAGCGGCTGACCATCAAATGAAGAAGTCTGGAATTTGGAAAAAATGGAGTGTTCTCTGACTCAACCTGGACAAGTTAAATGAACGATAAGTACAGCCCTTCAGCTCAAATGCCTGGATGGCCGGAGCGCTTTGAAAAACCGTAGTTCAGATGCTGGTGTAGATCGGCAGCCATCGACACAATTCAGAAGTACAACACCCTGGATTGAATATATAGAGACTGTGCAAACAGTCCCGCTTTCCGTGATACTGGGCACAGCTGGCATGTACTCGGAATTTCAAAATCTTAGGGTAATTGTCCTGAATGATAAATAGGACAAAAAAATCCCGCCAGATGGGGGCCTGGCGGGATAAAAGACGAACCGTTATGGCCATGGGAGGAGATGATAATAATTCGATGGTTCGAATATTATCTTCTGCTGGAAAACCAGCACACAGCCAAACTGGAGTGGCCCGTGCTATGTAACAAGGCAAAATACATGCCACACAGCCCCCCACTCTAAATCAAGCAGTTAATACTTTTTCTGTAACAGATTTGTCATGCCAATGCTCCAAATGTGAGCGCCAGTGCTTCATCAGTGAACATTTGCCCGGTGACCGAGTATGTACCAGCACATCAAATCCCGGCGAAGGCGCTGTGGTTGTCACGGCCGGGCAATAACAGGAGAAACCACGCGGCATTGTTTTTGCCTCATTCAGGGACTGGCGAATTGGCAGCCAGTTTCGCCACTGACCTCATCCACTTTGCGCATGAAGCGGACCGATCTCGGGCAAGCGAGGTAGGACAGCTTCCAGCCGAACTTCCCCTTTCGCGACAGCGCCAGGCTTCGGCTCTGTCCTTCCCGTGGATGGCAAGTTTCAGCTCGATCTCTCATTTAGCCGATCTAATATAAACAATCACTTAACGACAGGAACCAAAGCTGACGTTCATTAGTACAACATTTTAAGATGTTAGGCATCGTTGGCTTGACATGAGCACCTTCCCTCTCACCCGTCGATTCCAGTAGCATTCGATATTTAGGCATAAAAATCGTCAAATCAAACTTGACGGAGCACTATGTACTACGGTGAAAAACTCAACAGCATTAGCCATCTGGTTGGTGCTGTACTTGCGCTGGTCGGCCTGGGTGCTCTGCTCACGATTGGTATACAGACACGCGACCCATGGGTCATCACCAGCTTCACAGTATTTGGTCTTACAATGGTACTGCTCTACACCATGTCGACCCTCTACCACAGCCTTCACCCACCAAAATTAAAACGCATCTTTAAGCTATTTGACCATATCTCTATCTATCTGTTGATCGCGGGCACCTACACACCCTATATGTTGGTCAGCCTGCGTAACGGCAATGGCTGGCTAATTGTGAGCATCGTATGGGCCCTGGCCGGAGCGGGCATACTGACCGAGATCTTTTTATCTGGCCGGGCCGTCAAAATCGGCCAATTGATTATTTATCTTGCCATGGGCTGGGCCTGCTTATTTGACTATGCCAGTCTCAAGGCAGCGCTACCTGATACTGGAATACAGTTGCTTGTTGCTGGAGGTCTGGCTTATAGCATGGGCGTGGTTTTCTACATACTGGATAAACTACAAAAGCTGGATCACGCCCACGGCATCTGGCACTTCTTTGTTCTAATGGGTTCAATATGCCACTATCTTTCTATTATTGGCTACGTCAGGTAGGCGTATGGTAATGACTGTGGTCCGCTGATGTTTGTGAATGATGTCTATATCGTCTGTATCAATGAAATCCCCGCACCGTATCGCTGTGTCAAGGCACCGACGAGCAATGACTGCTTACGTGGATGTAACCTGCCATTCATTCGCCGCCCACATACGGCAGGAGTTGGCCGACTCCAGTCTTCGTCGAGCATTGCAACAATCTGTGAGAGGCGAGCCAGGAACGGCAAGTATCCGCTCGGAACCGGAAGTACACGAAATTCTTATATAAGATTCCACTAACAGGCGGGAGACGACCCAAAGCGGAAGTACAGCAACTTGAATTGTATGTCCGAGATTGCGGCGAAAGCTGACGTTAGCACCCAAATTCACATTTCCCTATCAGCAAATTTCGATTGTTCGCGAACAGATTTATTGAACGCTAATTATTTCTCGCCCCCTGCTTCACCCACAAATGCAGAATCTCAATCTCA
Source organism: Gammaproteobacteria bacterium (assembly GCA_049667605.1). GTDB lineage: Bacteria > Pseudomonadota > Gammaproteobacteria > UBA9214 > UBA9214 > UBA9214. The sequence continues at coordinate 1,903 of JBATIF010000030.1, read as the reverse complement.
TGTTCTGTTATGGGCTTGTGTGTATTTTTCAATTTAAGAGACAAATTACCGGCTCGACCCTCGACCAGCATATTAAGGGGGCTCGTTTTACTATTACCCGGCACAATCACAGGCCCATATATCGATCCCTCCAAGAGGGCCTCATAACTATCCATTTCTAGTCCCGTCTTTCTATAACCCCCACCGTTGGGCGGTGTATGGCAATCTATGCATTTATCCACAAATATAGGGTGCACATCTCGTTGATAGCTAATCTGCGGTGTGGTTGTACAACCTGAAGAATAAAGAGAGGTTAGGAGTGTAGTTATAAAGCTGACGGTGTATGTATAGTTCATTGGTCTCATAGGGCATTATGTCAATCAGCCAACACAATTTGGGGAAGATTCCTTATGCAATCCTTTCCTTCTTTTAACAGTTTTTTCAAAAGTCTCGGATCATGCTCCATATCCAATTCTAACGTGATCATCGCATGGCACTCGATTCTTTTGAAAGAGGCTAAAGTATCATTTTTCATCCGTCCTTTCATGATGCTAACGCCAATGACGGGAGGAACGAAAAAATTCGGCTTCATACTAGATTCATGAAGCACCCGGGTACGTGTCCCCTGAGGACTTATCTCCCAGGTGGAAAAGCCCGATTCAAAGCTGCTGAGTTCCGGAATGGTTTTTATCGTAATGAGTCCTTTCCCAGTCTCTGCAATATCTCCGACCCAGTCAATTATAATGCTGAACGGTCCAATAAAGTGCACTGAATGATTCCGCACCCTAATCACTTCATCGCGATCAGAAGGAAGCATCTCGATTTCAGTAATAGCTGGATTTATTCGATAGCCATGCTTGTAATCTGTTATTACGTCATATACGTAATCCTTAGGCGCGTCGAGTACATATACAACCCGCAGGCGGTACTCACCATCCGCCTCTATTACGGACAGTTCTTCAAGCTCACCAGCAGTGGAAATAGAATTGAATAGGAGCAATGCAGACAGGGCGCATATCCAGGTCACCGAGGTACATAGGATTGAATGCCGCGACCCAGCTTGCCTGAGAAGTAATGCCATCAACTGCTGTAATGTCGTCATCATCAAGGGGCAATCATCCTGCGTTACTTCAAGGAAATTTGTTGGCTGTCGATGAGGAGAAAATGGAGATTATCCCCTCGATAGAATGTTAGTTACTATAGCCTAGAGGTATCGCCATTAAATATGACTTATATCCACTAAAACCGGCTGTTCGAATTATTCAACACTAACCGGTCAGGATTTCTGTGGGAGCAAATAGAGAGGGGCAGGCACACCTACGGTACTCCTGAGAGCAATACATAGATATGGGGGAACTACTTATTACGAGAAATGAGGTTATTACAGGTCGAATGAGCTGTTCACAGGTTTCCTCATACAAATCAGTATGAATGTCTCAGTTGCTTACCTAACCGGACGTTTAGTGAGACTTGGTCAATGTCGTGTTTTGGCCGACTCCAGTCTTCGTTGGGCATAGCAACGATCAGTGAGAGACGCGCCAGGAACGGCAGGTTACAGCCCGATACCGGACCTAGTAGACCGAATCAAAATAAGATTTCTCTAACAGGCCGACTACGACCCATAGCAGAAGTTCAGCATCTTGAATTGAATGTCCGAGATTGAGGGGTGAAAGCTGACGTTAGTAGAATAATAATGGATTGAGGTCGGGGCTCAGTCGTTACCGAATTCTTCGCCCAACGCGTTACCTATCGCGGCAGACATTGTAGCGATGACCAGAAAAACGATAAACCCGAAGCCTGCGTTGCCTTCATTGCCAAAACCGTTTCTCAGCATGAGATATATGGCGAACAGATAGGCGCCACCTGCGATGTAGCCCAGAATTTTACGTATCATGAAAAACCTCCCTGCCGGTAGAATTAGGAG
>JBATIF010000029.1:0-9594 GCA_049667605.1 Gammaproteobacteria bacterium | reverse complement strand
CCTCCTGGTAATTAATCAGCTCCGCCTGCGCAGCGCTGCATGCAATCATCCCGGCCAGTAAAACCACCCTGTTAAAAAAACGCATATCCATTCTACTTGCACCCTGACAGACCGGCGCGCATTTGTTTGTCATATGTAGATTCAAGAACTTTAATGACCTGTTGACTCATCGAACTAGAACAAAGAGGGGGCAATCTTGCTTGCCGTCTGGACATGCGTATCAGATGCATTGATCGACGCTATCGCAGATGAACTGGTGATGGTGAACGGGTAACTTACGAACTCTCCAAGGCTGAATCCCACTGCTACTTCCGGTGCCCCTGCAGCAATAGTGGCTGCACTGGTAATATTGAAACTGTAGCTTCCATGATCCAGCGTGAAGCTGCGCGTTGGCGGAGAAGCACCGATCGCCGTGTTGATCGCGGCCACAAAGGCATCGTCGTCCGCCATGACACCCTCGATCGCAGACTCGGTCCCCTGGAATACCAGCATCTCGTACTGGTTATTGGTTGCCATGTTCTTTTCCATAACGACACTGCGTATTCCCGCAACACCTATTATTGCAATAAGCAACAACATGATGATGCTCACGAACAGTACCGCGCCTGACTGCCGCATGCTTCCAGGCATTGCCTCAACAGTATTGCTGATGCCAACCTGCTTCATGAGCCCTGCATCCTGTTCCTGACCACCACTGTTGCGGAGTAGGCGCGTCGGCGCATATGATCATTGGCAGCTGCAATCTGCGTCTGTCCCTGAAGATCATAGGTAAACTCGTCATCGGAAGTGGAGATGTTCCCTTGTGAATTTACCAGGATGCCAAGCCTCACGCTGACAACATCATCCCAATTGCTGACATTGCCTGCGGTCACATACTTCGTGGCATTGGTCACTGAATCGGCGGGATTGGTATCTTCGCCGTATAGCAGCTGCATATTCTCAACACCCTGTATGATCGCGGCCTCGGCGAGCGTGGAGCCATCCTCTGCCAGGGTGCGGCACATAAGTGCACTACCCTGAATGAAGTACATGTTCTTCGCGTATTGCACAGCATCCGCATAGGTCGGCGTCACACTTCCCAGGCAGTCGGTAGTAGAACGATAACGGACCGCCATTCGGTCGCTGTTGTTTCCCCCGCCGTCGGTTGTCAGGGCCGGGACAAATGATTCAATACCGCTTGCCTGTGGAAAACCGGCCATCGACAGCTCGCGTGAGAGAAAGCCCAGTGTTGCCCGCCCGGTTGACTGCATCAGCGTCATGCCCTGCTCCATCCGGTAACCCTGCTTGGTACCAAGAAATACGCTGAGTACGGCGGCAATCAGGATCGTACCCATTACCAGGGCAATCATCATTTCAACCAGCGTGAATCCTCTTTCCCTCATAAACATTTCCTAGGGTATAAATGCTGCGGATACAGTTCTGTTCTGTGTATTGCCGTCTTCGTCCAGACCATCCCAGCTGACCTGGATGGAATAAATTGAAGCCGCTACACCAATCGAGACATTTCCATTGGGCATGCTGCGCTGCACATCACAAAACCAGTGCATGGCATCCTCGTCGGCGATCTCGTTGGGATTGCATTCCATGGCACTGCCTGCGGTGCCTTCGCTGCAGACCTTTGCCGGTGCTGAGCTACAGTCAATTGATGCGTAATCAATCGTTGCATAGTAGTTACTGTCTGCAGCGGGGCGATTGGCACGGAGGCGCTCCATCATCTCGCTGAGCAGGTAGGTCGCCTGTGTACGCAGGTGGGCATCGGTGCTCGCGCGCACACCCAGTGCCTGGATCTTCGAATGCCCGAGCAAACCGACGGACAACACGAACACGGCGATCAGGACCTCGATCAGCGTCACGCCTTTCTGTACTCGTAGTGTGTTCATTACTTTCATATCATGGGCACGACAGGGCGGAACCATCAGCGTGTACACCAGAGGCCTTGATAACGCCGACCAGGCCCAGCACCACACTTCGCGCATGCTTTGCGCCGCGATCATCACAGTAGGTGATATCACCGAATACATTCGGCCGGCCGGATGCCAGGAAATTTACACCGGAGCCAATCCCGCCGAATGCGCGCAGGCTGGCACCGGGACCCGTCACCCCGTCATGAGAGCGAAGTACCATCTCGCCGCTGTCTACGGCCGGTGGCACGTCTCCATCGCTGTTGACGAAAACGATCCAGCCAGCATCGTAGTTTGAACCAGCGCATACTGCCCCGTTGGCACTGGCACACAGGGCTACCATGCCATTGCCCTTGGTTGCCTCGCTGCGTGCAAGATTCATTGCGCTGACCAAACCGTTAATTTCCGTAATTCTTCGATTATCTTTCAGGTGTGACTGAAAACTGGGAATACCGAACGCGGCCAGGACAACCAGTACCGCCATCGTCACCAACAATTCAACCAGTGTCAGTCCTGTCTGCCTCGGCAGAATATTCATAATTCCTTACCTCGCATCAATCATCCATAGTCGTCACATCATTTAATGTGATGTATGTCCCAGAAGTGTGAACTCACCACAGGCATACATGACAGACATAAAGCTCATACGCAATGCCATTTATAGAAATAACGGCATCTTCGGGATTTTCTATAGAAGCAGGTACGCGTACAGGCTGGGAGTCGCCCCTCATCGATGCCTTCCAATACGGGCTAAAGGTTTTATGATTAAGTACGATATACAGGGGTATATACCCTCAACAACGCATGCCTGGAGCGGCCGGAAGGACTCACTGGTGCAATCTTCTGGAGATTATAAAATGACGCATTACTTCATGACTTTTCTCAAAATACTTGGCAATGACGAGCGTCGCAAGGCGAGAAATCTATTGCTGAAACCCACGCTGCAAATAAAACTTCCCCTGTATATTCTCATACTGTCATTCACCTTCGGGGGACTGGCCATGCTGCTTGGCTACTTTTACTTCGAGCAGCTTTATATGATGATGCTTGAAAATTCAACGCAGGGGAGCTACCTGCAGGAAACAATCATCGGGCAGCTGGGCAACTTTATGGAATCGTCGGTCATGCTACTTTTCGGGTACGCATTCCTGGTGGCGGGTGTCACGATTGTATATACCCATAGATTGATTGGACCCACGGTAACCATCAGCCGCCATATACAGGCCCTGAAAAATGGACGCTATTCAAGCCGTATATCTCTGCGGAAAAATGACGAATTGAAAGAGCTTGCGGCTGAATTAAATGAATTGGCTGAGATCCTGGAAGAGCACAGAATCGTCGGGGTAAAAGACAACTGACCGTTGATGCCTTCAGCAGCTCAGCCGGGAATTACTGCGTCGCATGCAAGCGCAGCAGCACAGGCTGAATCACCCGTGACTTCCTGAACAGGACCCGGAGCGGGCCAGGAACCACCACCGGCCGCTCCCTGCATTTACTTGTACACCGGCTCACGGCGCGTTTCGCGCCACTGCTGGAAGGTATCATAGTCTTCGTACCCGCCACTGAGGATGTAATCAAGCACATTGCGCAAGCGGTAAAACTGTACCACCGAGTCGATGCGGATAATCTCGCTGCCATCGCTGTCAAAGACGATCAGCGTTGGCGTATAGAACAAACCCAGCTTTAGCGCCCATTGCTGCGCCGTGGTGCGTTCACCTGCCGGGGTGATTACCGGCGTATCTGACCAGAAGGACAGCTGTACATTTTCCATCTGCCGGAGACGTTCCCTGATCTCCGGGTCTTTCAGGGGCCCGGTATGCAGCACGTCACAGGCGTGGCATTCACCCTGCTCAAAAAATACCACCAGCGGCCGCTCCCCCCGGATCCGGCTGCGGTCCAGCATATAGGGGCCGGGAATAAAGAAATCCTCGTCGCTGAGATCGCCCGGCTCAAACACCAGCGGTACACCGGCCCTCTCCAGGTACTCCCTGAACGATTCACGCCGGTAATGCCTGTCAGCCACGTATTCGAGCGCTGCACGGAAGCGATACGGGGGGTAATAACCCCTCAGTCGCAAGGCCTCTTGGCCGTCAGTGTCGTAAAACACAACAGAGGGTGTGAAGTTGGTTTTCTCCTGCCTGGCAAAGCGGCTTTCAACCACCTCATTGCCGGCCAGGTCGGTGACCATGCGGAAACCATGGATATCCGTACCGATGACATCGAAGTGTTGCTGCATATAGGTGTGGATGTCTTCCTTGGTCAGATCATGAAGGAATTGCTTGCAGTAGGCGCAGTACTTCTGGCCGAAGTAGACAATGATCCCCTGCTTGCCCGCCTGCTTCGCCTCCGCTATATCCTCGCCGAGGTCAAGGAAGCTGAGCTTGAACCAGTCGGGGAAGGACAGGGGTTCCGCAAGCGGCTGATCATCGAACAGCGGGAATTCAGTGTCGCTCTCTTCAAGCTCTGCAGCCATTGCGACACCGGCCACAAAGTACATCAGCAGGACAGTAGCGTAACGGGCAATCATTCGCCTCACGGGCACCCCCAGGTCTAGCTACCAGGTCGGTAGCTGGCATAGCTGGTTTCTGTCTCCCACAGGGTAACCTCGGTTACCGGGTAGCCATTGCCGGCCACGTATTCAAAGATCAGGCGCGCTATGACTTCTGCCGTCGGGTTCTCATCCGTAACCCTGACGCGTTCACCGGCCTCACTTAATAGCGGCAGAAGCGGATCATCGCGGTGCAGCAGCAGGGTGTGATCAATCTCCTCATCCAGCCACGACCAGACCAGCCGCTTGACTTCACTGAAGTCTTCCACCATGCCGCGCTCATCCAGGCTATCGCTCTCCAGCGTTATCACGGCACGCGCATTATGGCCGTGCAGGTGCTGGCACTTGCCCGCGTAATTGATCAATCGATGGCCATAACAAAACGAGACTGATTTCGCTATACGGTACATGCGCTGCGTCCATATATCATAGGGTTGGAACAAGAAGCTGAACCAGCTTGGCTGCAGTCAACTGTAACTGGCATCGCCCTGTGCCGGCCCAGAGCCGGAGGCTGATATCATTTTATGAAGCCTGCTCAACAATAACTATACATCAAGCTTGTTAATTTATTAGAATAACCTCTATGCCAGCGAAATACCGAAAGTTACCAACTCCCTGATGGCCGCCAGACCGACATGGACCATCCTCGGCGGCGGCTACCAGTCCTACCTGAAAGGCGACTACGATGCAGCTTATCAAGAATGGCTGCCGCTGGCGGAACTGGGCGATGTCGAGGCACAATTCAACCTTGGCGTCATGTACGACGAAGGCGCCGGCGTAGACAAGGACCTTGCCACCGCCGCCGGCTGGTACCGAAAGGCGGCTGAACAGGGCTTTGTAGATGCCCAGAGCAACCTCGGCATGATGTACTACCATGGACATGGGGTCCCCTGCGATTACAAAAAGGCCAGCATCTGGTTCCGAAAAGCGGCCAGCCAGGGTGACCAGGAAGCCTCTGATTACCTCGAGCAGATCAGCAGCAAGACCGGCCACGAAAATCAGGATACACCCGCCTGAGCCTGTGCCGGCACATCTCCCAGGCAGGCCATCAGCCCGTATAATCAACCGACCGCACAGCACAACACCCGAAAAGCAGGCGCCATGACCGCAGCCATCGTTCAGGACCCGATCTACCCGCTGCCCGGCAGCGTCGTCCGGCCGGACTATGCGCCCGGCGAGCGCGAGACACTGATTGGCAAAATCAAGGAACTGCTGCAAGAAAAAGACGCCGTCCTCGTTGCCCATTACTACACCGATGAAGACCTGCAATTGATTGCCGATGAGACCGGAGGAACCGTCGCCGATTCGCTTGAAATGGCCCGCTTTGGCAACCAGCACCCGGCCAGCACACTGATAGTCGCCGGTGTCCGCTTCATGGGCGAGACGGCGAAAATACTCAACCCGGAAAAGCGGGTGCTGATGCCGACACTGAAGGCGGAATGCTCTCTCGATCTCGGCTGCCCGCCCGGGAAGTTCATCCCCTTTTGCAACGCGCATCCGGATCGCACGGTGGTCGTCTATGCAAATACTTGCGCCGAGGTAAAGGCGCGCGCCGACTGGGTGGTCACTTCGAGCATTGCCGTTGATGTCATCAGGCACCTCGACAAGCAGGGTAAAAAGATCCTCTGGGCACCCGACCGCTATCTTGGCAAGTACGTGCAGAAAATCACCGGTGCAGACATGCTGCTGTGGCAGGCCAGCTGCATCGTACACGAACGCTTCAAGGCAGAGGCACTGGAAAACCTGTCACGAAAGTATCCGGATGCCGCGATCCTCGTACACCCGGAATCACCCGAAGCGGTGATTGAACTGGCAGACGTTGTCGGTTCAACCACGCAGCTGATCAACGCGGCAAAATCACTTCCCAACATGCGCTTCATTGTAGCAACGGATAATGGCATCTTCTACAAGATGAAACAGGCTGCGCCGGAGAAGATATTCATGGAAGCCCCGTCGGCCGGCGAAGGTGCGACCTGCGAAAGCTGTGCCCATTGCCCGTGGATGGCCATGAACCACCTGCGCAACCTGGTTGCCGTACTGCAGAACGGCACCAATGAAATATTCGTACCCGAGGATATAAGGGTACGCGCACTGCGCTCAACCCAGCGCATGGTCGACTTCAGGGCAGGCCAGCGATAAGCCAACGGCATGTGTCGCATTACACGCGCAGTCCTGCTGATCCTGCTGCTGCAACTGATAGCATGCAACAACCAGCCCCAACCCGACAGCACCACACCAGTCGCCGGGTTCGGCCCGCAGAATCTTGGCGTGATCGTCAATGACGCCGATCCTGAAAGCATAAAAATTGCGGAATATTACCTCGAAAAACGGCACATTCCCGAAGAGAACCTGATACACATCGATTTTCAACCGGGTGAACGCGTCATGCGCCCCGAGGTCTTCAGGATACTGAAGGCAGCAGTCGATGCTGCAGCACCCAAACAGGTGCAGGCCTATGCCCTCACCTGGACGCTCCCGTTCCGGGTAGGCTGCATGTCGATTACCACGGCATTTGCAGCCGGATTCAGTGATGCATTCTGCGTACAGGGCTGCAAACTTACGAAAAAGAGCCCGTATTTCGATAGCGACAGTCGCCGCCCCTTTGATGATTTTGGCTGGCGCCCGGCAATCATGCTGGCAGGCGAATCTCCTGAAGAAGTACAGGCCCTGATTGACCGGGGTATTGCATCCGATCATACAAACCCGCAAGGCACCGGCTACCTCGTCAGCACGACCGACCGGGCGCGCAATGCACGCGCACGTTACTACCAGGGAATATTGTTGATGCAGTCAGACCGGTTCAAGCTGGAGCTGGTCCGGCACAACATATTGAAGCACAGGAACGATGTGATGTTCTATTTCACCGGGCTGGCGAAGGTGCAGGACATTGCCTCCAACCATTTCTTGCCTGGTGCCATTGCCGATCACCTGACTTCAGCAGGCGGCGTACTCAGCGGCAGCCAGCAAACGAACAGCTTGCAGTGGCTGCAGGCCGGCGCTACCGGGAGCTATGGTTCCGTGGTGGAACCCTGTTCGTTCGTGGAAAAATTTCCGCGTCCGAATATCCTTATCAACCGCTACCTGAACGGCGAAACTCTGCTGGAATCGTACTGGAAAAGTGTCGAGATGCCGGGACAGGGCGTGTTCATCGGAGAACCGCTGGCCACTCCTTTTAGCAGCCATTTGGACTGAGATTACAGCTTCGCTATTGCGTGCCGGATCATCGCATAGGCCGGATCAAGCACAGCGGATCCGGCGGGGGCGGGAAAAGCGTAGACACATACGCCGGGTACGTCGTGGCGCTCCTTGTCCCGGCCTACAGGACCTCGTCACGTGTATGCCACTCGCCGTGCTCGTTCTCGATGGCTGCCCGGTATTCCCTGATGCCGCCGGAAAGCGCTTGTGCTATGGCCTGCTCGACAGCAATGGCTGTTTCAACACGCTGCAGGAAGACATAGTCGGCACCCGCCTCGTAGAGTTTTTTGCTGTCCTCAAGCCGGATCGCGTTGGCAATGATCACCGCTTCAGGGTTGATGTGCCGCGCCGCCACGACGATATTGAGGTTAGTCGTACCTTTCAGCACATCGTCCGGAATGGTGCACGCAATGACCCTTGCCTTGTCAACACCGGCATGATGCAGGGTCTCGGGATTACACAGATCACCGTAGCGGACCGTGGGACCCATTGCAGCGACCTTTTCATGGATATTCACGTTAAAGTCCACCACCAGCGTATCGGCAAGCAGTCCGGGATGCCTGGCCTCGAGTTCATGTAACAGCGATGAGGTAATGCGGTGAAATCCAAGCAGCGCCAGGCTGTAGGATTCCTCTGCCCCGGCTGTCTTGCTTTGCGGTGCCTTGAAACCGAGACACGCCAGCAGGCGCGACAGACGCTCGTGTATCGCATCTGCCTGCTTGTAAAGAACCGGGGTAATCAGCGCAGTAATGACAAATGCAAAGATGATCGCGCTATTCAACTCACTGCTGATATGCCCGAGCTGGACACCGAGAAAGCCGATGACCAGGCTGAACTCGGAAATCTGTGCCAGACGTACCGAGGCCACCATGGCGTTGCGCCGGTCCAGACCGGTGAAATAGAGCAAGGGAAAGAAAATTACAAAGCGCGCCAGCAGCGCTATCAGGGCCATCAGGGCCGCCAGGATTATTACACCGCTGCCGTCCGGCATGGGGATGCTCATGCCGAGGCCAACGAAAAACAGGGTAATAAAAAAATCCTTGACGACGCTGACCTTGCTAACGATGTCCGTGCTGTAGGGTAAACTTGCAATCGTCGCCCCGGCAATCAATGCGCCCATCTCGGCGCCGACATTCAGGTGCAGGTTAAAACCAAACAGGGCCTGGGTAATCGCATCGAGATTGATACCCAGCAGCACGACAATGAAACACCAGGACAACGAGCCCACGAAGACGAGCTCCGGCAGCTTGGCGACCCATTTAAAGCCGATGGGAATAACGTATTTCGCAATCAGGGCTGCCACTGATGCCAGTAGAGCAATGCCAAGGAAGGACAACAGGATCGGGCCCGATGCGGGTGCGGAAAAGTTGGGTTGAACCGCGATCACACCGATTGCCCAGATATCCTGGAAGATCAACAGGCCCAGTGCGACACGCCCCACCTCGGTATCCAGCTGAAAGCTCTGCTGAAACAATTTCACAACCAGCAAGGTTGAAGATGCCGCACAAACAAAGCCGACATAGAGGGGCGCATAACCGGTTGTCAGCATCTCTCCGCCAACGCCAGACCTGACAAGCAGCCAGGCGGCCGCCATGCCAAACAGAATACTTAACGGGTACTGCAGGAAGCCGGTGATTATCAGGATCCGGCCGCTGGCCAGCAGCTTGCGAAAATCAATTTCAAGACCGATCAGATAGAGCAGTAATATCAGGCCAAGCTCGGAAATGGTCTCGATGTTGGACGGGTCCGTTACCAGCCCGGCGCCCACCGGGCCGACCACCACCCCGGCGACAAGAAAGGCGGCGATCTCGGGTATTTTCAACCTGACGCACGCGATCGCCAGCACGCCCGCCAGCACCACACAGAAACCGATATCGTGCACCAGCGATGACAACTCCCCGCTCGAGGCCCATACCGGGCCCGGCAAGACCGCCAGCAGGCACGCGAGAC
>JBATIF010000028.1:0-1789 GCA_049667605.1 Gammaproteobacteria bacterium | reverse complement strand
GATGACGGTGCGCTGATCATCAAGTTCTGGATGCACCTCAGCAATGATGCACAAAAACGACGCCTGAAGAAACTCGAAAAAGATCCGCTGACGAGCTGGCGTGTCACCAAGCAGGACTGGGATCACTGGAATATCCATGACCGCTTCGAGGCGGCGGCGGAACGGACCATCATGCGCACCAGTACCGGCACGGCGCCCTGGACGATCGTCGAGGGCCTGGATCCCCATTACCGCAGTCTGACTGTCGGTGGAATTATCCACAAGGAGATCAGCCGGCAGCTGCAGAAGGTAACTGAGAGGAAATTGCTGCTGGAAAAACTGAAAGCAGAACGCGAATCAGGCAAAACGGAGAAGCAAACGCCGCCCGCTGCGATAGCTGTGGGCGACGAGGCTGCAGCGGCTGACTTGTCGCCCCTGCAGGGTGCAACCGTGCTCTCAAGTCTGGACATGTCTCAGGTTTTGTCCAAAGCCGACTACAAGAAAAAGCTGAAGAAATGCCAGGCGCGGCTGAACCTGCTGCATCGCGAAGCGCTGAAGAAAAAGATATCCACTATCGTGCTGTTCGAGGGACCTGATGCCGCCGGCAAGGGCGGTGCGATCCGCCGGGTCACAGCGGCTCTGGACGCCCGTCACTACCAGGTTATCCCGATTGCCGCACCAACGGATGAAGAACGGGCCCATCATTACCTGTGGCGTTTCTGGCGTCACCTGTCCCGCGCCGGCCGCATTAATATTTTCGATCGCAGCTGGTACGGGCGCGTGCTGGTGGAGCGCGTCGAGGGATTTGCCAGTGAAGGTGAATGGCGACGGGCCTTTGCGGAGATCAATGAATTCGAGGAAGAAATGACCGAGCACGGAATTCTGCTGATCAAGTACTGGGTGCATATCTCCAAGGAAGAGCAGCTGGAACGCTTCACTGCACGCGAACAGACACCGCACAAGCGCTGGAAACTTACCGAGGAAGACTGGCGCAACCGCGAGAAATGGGATGACTATGAAAGGGCGGTCAACGACATCGTCGAACACACCAGTACGCATACTGCTCCATGGGTACTGGTGGAAGGCAACGACAAGCGCTTCTCGCGCATCAAGGTGATCAGTACCTTCTGTGACCGGCTGGAAACGATGATCAAGGATAAAAAATGACCGTACCCACGACAGCCCGGTATTACAGTTTCGGGTTATTCAGCGTACTTGTCTGCCACCTTCCAGCAGGTATTTAAACGGATTCTTTCCAGGTCGTCTGCCCGGATAAATATTCGAACCAGGCGTATCCTTTTCACGGCTGTATTTGATCTATGTCATTTAAATCCAGCTATAGTTTGACTAGGGTATCCACTTAGTGAGCCTGCCTGTAACCTCCATACAGAAAAGGCCAGAGGAGAAAGTAAATATGTCATCTACCAATCCATTTGCAAACCTGTTTGGCAAGTCACCCTTTAAGGCCATGCAGGTCCATATGCGCGTCGCGCTCGAGTGTGCCCAGCAAATCCCGCCTTTATTTGAAGCCCTGGCCGCAGGCGACCAGGAGGGTGTGGTAACACTCAAAAACAAGATCTTCGAGCGGGAAGCCGAGGCCGACAAAATCAAGAATGCCATGCGCGGTGCCCTGCCGAAAAGCCTGTTTATGCCGGTGGACCGGCGTGATCTTCTGGATGTCTTGCAGATGCAGGACTCAATCGCCGACACCGCCCAGGATATAGCAGGCCTGCTGATCGAGCGGCGCATGGAAATACCGGATTTCATGCAGGAGACGTTGCTGGCGCTTGCGCGGCGCAGTATTGAAGCA
>JBATIF010000027.1:0-12170 GCA_049667605.1 Gammaproteobacteria bacterium | reverse complement strand
TCAAGCTGGGTATGCAGCTGCTCGAGAGAGGCCTCGTACTGCCGCTGCCGCTCCCTGGACAGGCTGTGCTCTTCTTTGAGCCGGCTCTTTTCACGCTTTTCAAGCGCTCTGATTTCATCATATGCCTGCTGCAATTCATGCTGCAGCTCCTCGAACCGGCTTGCGGTTTCCAGCTGTGTTTCCCGCATCTGCTGCAGGCGCGCCTGCTCTATAGCACCGCTATGAAGCGAAAGGTTTTCCTCATGCTCTGATGCAACCGCCGCCAGCTGCTCTTTCAGCTCGCGCTGTCGCGCCGCCATTTCGGCACGCTCCAGCGTACGTGCACTACGTTCTGCATGCAGCTCTTCGCGAATGCTGTCAATGCCGGTCTGCTCAGCCTGACGAGATTCCTGAAGTTCGGCTGTTGTCTGCTCCAGTTTCTTGCGCAAGCGGTCAATCTGTCCCTGGAGTTCACCCTCAATGTCATTCTTGCGTGTCAGTTCATCATTGGCCTTCATCAGCAATTGCTCGAGTTCCGCCTGCACGGAATCCTGCTGCCCGGCACGCTGTTCAAGCGCCCGCTGTAACTCTTCCTTCTGCTGGCCAAGCAGCAGCGCTTCCTGTTCAAGCCTGGCTACAGCAGTCTCCATCGAGGCCAGCTGGTCCTGGGCGCTGCTCAGCTGTACGAGGCTGTCGGCAGCCTGCCGCTGCATGTCTTCGTGCTGCTGTCGCATGGCTTCAAGCTGCAGCCGGGCATCCTGCAATTGCTCTTCAGCATCACGGTTGATGTCCGCAAGCTGTGCTTCCAGCGTGGCAATCTTCTGCTGCCGGCCTGCCACATCATCTGCTGCCTCAGCCAGCTTCTGCTGCAACTCATCGCGCTCTTTTCGCATCGCTTCCAGCCCACCGGCCGCCGCCAGCGCTTCCTGCCGGTGCCTGGCTGCAGCCGCCTTCAGCGCGCCCAGCTCATCCTGCATAGTGTTGAACTGCGCCTGGGTGTCGGCAGCATGTCGCCTGGTGTCTTCATGCAGCAGCCGCATGGTTTCCAGTTGCAGCTGCAGAGCCTGCTCCTGCTCATCGGCACTGGTAGTCACACTCGCAAGCTGTGCCTGCAAGCTGTCGATATCCTTTTGCCGGCACGCGGTTTCACTGATAGCCTTACCCAGTCTCCGCTCCAGGGCATCGCGTTCATCCCGCATCACCTTCAGATCCGACCGCAACCTGGACTGGCCCTGTTTGAGCTCTACACACTGGAGTTCCTTGTTTTCGATTTTCTTGTTTGTTTTGCTTATCAGCTCCTCCATTTCCGTTTGGAGATCGGGGTTGGCACCGCCGTCGGTCTCCCGGGCCTGATCAAGCTGTTTCTGGAGATCTGCAATACGCTGCCGGGCTTCATCATCCTCGGACTTGAAAAAGGCCCGTTCCCTGACCCATCCCTGCACTTGACTGTCCAGCGCAGAGACTGCCGCCTGCTTGTCAGCCTGCAACCTGTCAATCTTGCCTGCCTGTTCTGCTATACGGCTGTCAAGGCGCCTGGCCTCATCCTGCATGGCAGCCGTTAATCGCCTGTTCTCATCGTTGGCTTTGGCAAGTTGCTGCTTGTCGAGGGCATGCAGCTTCTTCTGCTCATCTACCACGCGCTCAAGCGAGGCTATCTGTTTTTGCATCCTCGGCAGATCGGATTCCAGTCGCAGCTTTTCGGCATGCAGGGTCGCGGCCTGCTGCCCGCCCCTGTCAACCCCGGCCGCCGATTTCGTATCCACAACTGCTGTATTTCCGGTCTGAATATGATCGACAGGCTCTGCTGAAGCCGCTGATTTGCCGCCGGGTTCCTGCTGTTTCGGTGACTTGTTTTCCAGTGCAAAACCGGGGGCATCCGCGGGGACGGCACTCAGGCCACCCTCCAGGACATAGACATCAAAACCTTTATGACCGAGGATAAATGCCGCCGACTCGCTGCTTTTCCCGATCTGGCTGCAAATAATATAACTGACGTTGAAAATCAGCTCCGGGATCTCCCCGCGTACCGTGTCAAATGGGATATTCACACTATCCTCAAGCGCACCATTGTCATATTCTTCAGCGCTTCTGACATCCAGCCAAACGGCACCTTCATCGACCATTAGCGCAGCTTTTTCATATTCGACATAGCGAATCAGGGGTTTCTGCAGGAGTTCAACGAAATCCTCCTTGGCGAGACGCATCAGTACCCCGTCGGTCAGCATGGAAACCGTGGCATTGCGTTTGATATTTGATACCAGTGCCTCTTCGCCGAAACAGTCTCCATTGGTGAGTTCGGCCAGCAACTGCTGTTCCGCTTGCGGCGTATCCTTGCGTGTTACAGCACACATGCCACTCTGGATGGTGTAGAAATAGTCCCCGTCGTCGCCCTGCCTGATGACAGTGGTCCCCGCCTTGAGCTGAACGGCATCCATTTTCAGCAGCAGTTTTTGTATTTTTGCCGGGGGTATCTTTTCAAATGCCTGGGATTGAAGCATTTTCGTCATCCAGTCTTCATTCCCGTCAGCGCCGATTACAACCGCTTCAGCGTCGTTTGACTGGTCCCAGGATAAATATGCCTCCAGCAGGCTGGCGTCGATACGGGCGACGATACATTTCTTTGCAGCACATGCCGACAGGACGCGTGGCTGGGCAGCGGCTATCGGGTAGCGACACTGGTCAGTTCCTGCAATGATCCTGCCCGCAGGCCCGCGGTTGCGATCCAGCAGGCTGACTTCACCGCCGAGCAGAAATACAGCCTGATTATCGCGATCATCGATGCGGAACAGGTACTCACCCGCCCGCACCTCCTGGATCACGATTTTTCCAGAAATCTCTTCAAAGCGCTCATGAGACAGCGTATTCAGCGGTACAAGCTCCCGCAGAATCTTCTTGTCTATGATTTTCTTTGCTGCACTCATTGCATACCGGCCTGTAGGACGTTGACGGCTGGGGCTTCACTGGCCAACAGCGACCCTTGAAAATAAACTTCAGCATCCGATTTATCGGCAGCTGCTGGCCAAGATTAAATCTATATAGCAGCACGGGAACGCCTCCTGCGCAGGCGCAGCGGGGACCTGCAAGGGGCTGCCCCTAACAGCACACCCGGTCCCGGCATGTTCTTGGCCGGCTGGTGCTGCGCCGCCTAAACAGCACGCCACAGGCAATACATAAAAACAGTTATATAACTGTTTTTTAAGTATATTTAACATGTGAGTGGCACGCGATGCTGGGATTCACCTGCATCCCTGCGACGGCGCCCGGCTGCCTGCACTGAGTGGCTCGCCAAAGCGGTTGTGATGCCGTCATTCGCAGGAGAGCGGACTCGCCCGGCAGCCGCGCACCCACGACAGGCCGGCTCGTTTATGCCAGCCGCCCTCTCGGGCGCAAAAAATAATTTCAAGCCAACCCGCTGCGCTGGACGGCAACTTATCGGCGTGCACTATCATTGCTCAGTAGAGTGAATCAGGTGACGGGAATCCGTGACGCAGATCACAAAATTGCTTTATTCAGCCACAAGACCCGCTATTCATGCTGTCGGGTAATCAGGCTCGCAGATATAAGCACCTAATATCACTGTATTTATAGTAGTTTCGTCTACAGACGGGTCGCTATCACATGCAACGGCCGGTGTTGCAGGAAGCTGAATCCTGCAGATAAATTCGCCGCTCAACGCCATGAATGATACAAGCAAGGTGCTCATGAAGTGCTGCAATAGAAGGAGTTTCCTGCGTTTAAAAAGACTTTCACATTTATTTTATTGTGCTATCTTACGCGTGTTGTCCACCCACACTTACAGAGGAGATTTATCGAATGGCTGCAAGGAAAAAAGCAATCACGAAAAAGAAGACAACCGCCAGGGCTGCAAAAAAACCAACAACCAAATCTGAAACACTTAGCTTCATATCTGAAAAGACCGACCTGACCAAGAAAGATGTCGGTCTGGTATTCGATTCACTCGCCGCCCTGATCAAGCGTGACCTGAAAAGGGGCCCGGGTGTTTACACTCTACCAGGCCTGATGAAAATCAAGGTCGTGCGCAAGCCGGCTACCAGGGCACGCAAGGGTGTTAATCCGTTCACCGGTGAAGAAATGATGTTCAAGGCGAAACCCGCAAGAAATGTAGTCAAGGTTCTTGCACTCAAGGGTCTGAAAGAAATGGTCTGAAACAGGGAGCACGAATATAGAAAAACGGGGCCGCATTGCGGCCCCGTTTTTATTTAAACCGATAAGATAAAATCACTTGCCGTCAGGAGTCTTGCTGTTGCAGCTTCGTGCGGATAAATTCACGATGCGGCACATGCAGAAGGCCCGCAACCTTCCTCACCAGGTGTTGCTCATGCGCATCCGCATGGTCATCGGCAAAGGTTACTTCCCATAGCATGCTGACGATCGCCGTTCTCTCCGCAAGACTGCATTCGTCAACACTCATCCGGGTAAAAGGGTGCAACGAGTGGGCCTTGTCGGCTTCACGCTCTGCTAGAGCGGCAATATCACGCGCCTCGTCCGGTAAAACGGAATGCTGCTCCTCGATTATGCGCTCTATCACCCGGCGCTCCTCATCCGAAACACCACCTTCTGAACGTGCAGTCTCCATCAACAAAACGGCAATGGCCATACGCAGGGCCTGCTCGCGACCAGCGCGATTATCTTCAGGTGGACAATTGTATTTCTTCAGCAAACGCTGGATAGCGGTAATCACGGTCGACTGTAACTAGTTAGTTAACCTGTCGGATTGATACATACCATGATCAAACGCATCAAAGAATTCATCAACAAGGGGATGATCGACAGGTTCATTCGATGTATCACCCGTGAGGTTACGCTCTGCTACATAGGTCTGGTTCAGCTCATCATGCACCAGCACGCGATACCAGGGCTGATCTCTCGGCGGTCGGCTTTGTGCGACAACGTCATACCATTCATCCGAACCCAGAAAAACCGGGTCTGCGTCAATTATTACACCACGGTAGTCAAACAGCTTGTGTGCTACACACTGGCCGATGGTGAATTTTGCCTGCTTCATCATTAATCCCCTGATGTTTACTTCAAATGATTCGACCATGGTCGGAATGACAAGTTCACCAGCAGCCGCGACAAACATATAATCAACCTGCTTATGCGCGAAACAGGGTGATCACACTGCAGTACGCCCTCAGCAACGCGGATGGCGTCATTATTCGCAAGGCCAGCGGCACGCCAATCACCTACCTGCACGGGGCCGGCGTGCTCTTCTCCCGGCTGGAACAGCAACTGGAAAACCACAGGACAGGTGATATCGTAACAGCCAGGCTGCTGCCCGATGATGCCTTCGGCAGGCGTAACCCCGATCTGCTCCATGATGTACCGCTAAACGAACTACCAACGGGAGAGGACGTCAGGGTCGGCGGGGAAATAACGGGTAGCGACGAACAGGGAAACGAGGTGACTTTTCTGGTGACTGAGATCAAGGATGACATCGTTTACATGGACGGCAACCATCCCCCGGCGGGTCAATCACTGCACTTCGAGGTCGAAATCCAGGGGATCCGCGATGCAACAGACGAAGAGATTCGCAGCGGCAAGGCAATTGTCTGACCAACAAATGCTAGCGGTCGATACGGAACCGGGTTCCCTGGTAATACAGCTGAATACTTCCAGGCAGGATTTTTTCCAGTTTTGCGCCGTTGCCAAGCGTGTCACCCTCAACATATCTCTGCAAATCGACCAGAATAAAACGTCGTGACGGCTCCTCGTCATAGACATGCACATCCAGCCGCGGCGGGCTGAAACCACTTCTTAACTCCAGCGGCAGCTCATTCCATTCCGGGATCCTGGAAGCGTCGGCCTGAACAGCTTTGGCTGCAGCCGGTGTCACACGCCGGCTATCGGCAATAACTGCCCGCTTGCTCTCCTGCGAATCCTCTACCGCGGGGGGCGCGGCCTGGCGCGGCCGGGTCATAACCTTGCGTTCCGGGCGCACCAGCGGCTGCAGCGGCAAACTATCCGGCTGTTGCATGTTTGTGATGGTCGCGTGTTGCCGCTCTTGCGATAGCTGTGCGGGTGCGCCCCGGGATATGCCTTGCTGCGGATCCGGCACCTGACTGGATACTACGATTTCACTATCACTGCGATCATCACGACTGAAAAGAACCGCGAGTAACGCGCCATTAACCACCAACAAACCGATGACCACCCATACCCAGGGGCGGACCGGGCCACTGCGCCGCTGAGTCCAGTGCGGCGCATCCAGGTCTGGCACATCACCGATGCTGCTTTCGTGGTCTGCCTTTTTCAGTGCATCAAGAATATATGACATAAACGATCAACTCAGGATTGCACTGCCGACAGGCGCGGTATACCTGCCAGGCTTGATACCGAATTGAGATGGATAATCGTATTTCTTCCCATCACACCGTCGGCCACCAGCCCGCGTCTTTTCTGAAAATCCAGCAAATGCCATTTCAGTTTCTGGTCGAATAAAAGGGGGTTATCGGCAGGTATCTTCACATCCAGAACCAATTCGAGCTGATTTCGCAGCCACCGGACATCCTCGGCCTGGCTACCCGCCCTGAGATAGAGCTTCCCCCCCGGCGGGGTCTGGAACAACAGTAAATAGTCGCCATACCAGAAACGGTCTACCTGCCCGACCTCCATGCGATACAGTTCTTCACCGATAATCAACTCTGCAAAATTGCTATCAAGATGCTCCAAGACCACCGGGATGCGGCGGCCATTTTTGGCTGCCAGCATAAGGATGACCGGGCGGTCAAACTGACGCAATGTGTTCCAGTTACCCTTACCACGCAGGCACTGCAGGCTGTATTGTTTTGCGAACTCGCAGTAGTCGGGATCCGCATCTCCGGGCAGCTCAACCGACCAGAGCGCAAACAGTTCGTCCCAGGAGTCCCTTTCGAAGGAATCATCAGCCGCCAGCAGCAGACCAGACAGTCCACCGGCTGCATCACCAGTGCCAGTGATAGCAGTTACTCGTGGCAAGTATGCCAGCGAGTGAGACGCGGGACCGGTTTCGGTTTCAGTTTCCGCAGCCGCTACCGCCTCATACCCGGGCACGGGGTCAGCTTGCACAAGTTCAGCTGGCACAGGCTCCACCGGCATGGGTTGCTCCACCAGCACGGGTTCATCCGGCATGGATTCAACAAGCGCGGGGGCAACAGACACGGTCTCCGGAGCTGGAACCGAGGTAGCCGCCCTTTCCCCACCGGCCAGTGCAATATGCCGCACAACAGGGATACCGGCTTGCTGGAAATATTGATAAACAAACAGCGCACCCAGCGCAAATACCGCCGTTAAAACAGCTAGCTGCCATGGCATGCGCTTATTGCCGCCGCCGGGCCGTGCATCGTCGATTACTTCCCTTGCCGCTTTTTTGAGCACCTTCAGGTCAACTTCGGTCTTGCCTTCGACGTAGGCACCCAGCATGGCGCGATCACAGAGGACATTGATAAGCCGGGGGACGCCACCTGACAGCCGGTGAATCCTGTTAATCGTGCGGAATGAAAAAATATTGCCGGAATTGCCGCAAATCTGCAGCCTGTGTTTTATATAGGCCTCTGTCTCCTTACGGCTAATGGGATCGAGGTGATAACGTGCGGTAATTCGCTGGGACAACTGTCGCAGTTCATCGCTGGCCAGCATGCTGCGTAACTCCGGCTGCCCGATCAGCACGATTTGTAGCAGTTTCTGCGTCGCTGTCTCCAGGTTGGTCAGTAAACGTACCTGTTCCAGCACATCCGCACTGAGATTCTGCGCCTCGTCAATGATCAGCACCGTGCGTCGACCGTGCTTGAATGCCTCCAGCAGGTAGATGTTGAGTACGTCGGTTAGTCCCTTAATACTGAAGCCAGCCGGATACTCGATTCCCAGTTCGTCACATACCGTGGAAATCAATTCGATTGCCGTCACCTTGGGATTCAACACCACTGCAAGGTCGACATTCTCCGGTACCTGTTCCAGCAGGCAGCGGCAGATGGTTGTCTTGCCGGTGCCCACCTCGCCGGTCAACTGGACAAAACCGCCGCTGTCACCCAGGCCGTAGAGCAGATGTGCAAGCGCCTCCTTGTGGCGCGCACTCATGTATAAAAAACGCGGATCGGGCGTAATCGAAAACGGCCGTTCGCTTAGATTAAAATGCTTTAAATACATATCCTGTCAGTAGATTTCGTTTATACAACCGTATGAGCACCAGCATTTCCGGACACTCCTGCGCCACTGCCGACCGTAATCCCGTGTTCTGCAGACGCTGCAATCCTGTCATGGAAACAACCAGCAAACCATACGCTTGAAACCGTATATTAACCTTAATTTGTCGCAGACACAGGTCGCAGGCATCGATCTTTATTTCAGCGCTTATAAAGATGAACTGAAGGATGCGGTTGCTGACTGGCTGGAGGCGCTGGTGATGGCGGATAAATAAGTCATTCAGGCCAGTCAGCGCGGATTGGATCCGCTTCTACAGCGCTATTATCCTGAGATCGGGTATCCTGAAACGGCTTCAACCGCTATTACAGGAGGGTTTCTAAAGGGCGCCCGGGAATCATGCAGGGTTGGGACAGTATCGTGGATGAGGTCCTGCAGATAGGGCGTTTTGAGGTGGGGCGATATTTTGTTCGGTTGTTGCAGACGCATCTGCGCAGGCGCCTGTAGCGCCAGCATTTATAAATCACCGGATGTCATCAATACTTCAAAGATCGCGGGAAGCTTCCTGTCGCTGCTCCAGCACCGGGGAATGCAACACCATGTCCATCCCGTGCCAGTTGTCATAATCCACCGACTCACGTTTCCCGCTGATATCCTCGAGCACTATACGACTGCGCTTGCCTGCCAGGTAAACCAGTGCACGCACCTGGATCAACTGGCCGGATAAATTGCTGTACCAGTAACCCGGTATTGGTTTCTGCTGTAAAAACATGTTCCCTCCTGCATCGGGATCCTTCCCCGCTAGCGCCCTGTTATTGTGATTGCCATTATTCGACACTGCCAATTCGCAGGTCTTGGTTAATGTTGCTCCAAAAAATCCGGGCAAGCAATGGGACTAAGGTACCAAATTCAGCGAATCAATCACTTAGCCACACTTGGATTCGCCGCAATTGAGGCAGGTCAGGCAGCCATCCATCTGGATCGCCGCCTTGGTGTTGCATTTAAGGCACAATTGCGCGCCCTCGGGAAAGCCACCGCCATGATCCTTGCTTTTTATGCTCGAGGTTGCCGCCTCGAACTGGGCGCGCTTCTCGGCAAGGATTTTCTTGCGGTTTTCATCCAGTCCATCATCTTTCAGCAGGCCGATCATGCGCATGTGACACTCGATGGCATCACCGATTTCACCTACCAGCGACGGCATGTATTTACCGCCCTTCTTGAAGTAGCCACCGCGCGGATCGAATACCGAACGCAGCTCCTCGACCAGGAAAGTGACATCACCGCCCTTCCTGAATACGGCCGAGATAATCCGCGTCAACGCCACAATCCACTGAAAGTGGTCCATGTTCTTCGAATTGATGAAAATCTCGAACGGGCGGCGCAGCTCATAGTCTGTGCCGTGATTCAGGACAATGTCGTTGATCGTTACGTAGAGGGCGTGCTCGGACAACGGTGTCTTCACCTTGTAGGTCGAGCCGATCAGCATTTCCGGACGTTCCAGCTTTTCATGCAGCTGCACCACGTTGTCATCCGGCTGCGATTCCCGTGCCTCGACAGCAACCTTCACCTGCCGTTCTTCCTGCGGTTCTTCACCACCGCCCACTGCACAATCAACAATCTTGCGTTCAATACGTATTGTCATAAATTACTCCTGCATATCAGTCAGCGACCAGTCAGAACTTGCCGTAATAGCCTTCTTTAAGGGCGTCATAAAGGTTTGCGGCGGTGTGCGTCTCGCCGTCGTACTCGACCTCTTCATTACCCTTCAGGCTGACCTTCGAACCATCATCGAGCGTGAATTCGTAGAGCGTGTTTTCCAGGTCCTTCTCTTTCACCAGCACGCCCTGGAAGGCCTCCGGGTTGAAGCGGAAGGTCGTGCAGCCTTTCAGCCCCTTGTCATAGGCATACATATAGATATCCTTGAATTCCTCGAAGGGATAATCCGTTGGCACGTTGGCGGTCTTGGAAATTGAAGAGTCCACCCACTTCTGCGCGGCCGCCTGTATATCCACGTGTTGCTTCGGTGTGACCTGGTCGGCTGCAATAAAATAATCCGGCAACACCTCACCCTCACCTTCCATACTGGCAGTGGCATTCGGATTTATCAGCTCCCGGTAGGCCAGCAGTTCAAAGGAAAACACATCCACCTTTTCCTTGGTCTTGCGGTTTTCGCGGATCACATTACGAAAGTAGTGGTGGGCAAAACTTGGCTCGATACCGTTGCTGGCATTATTGGCGAGCGACAGCGAAATCGTACCGGTCGGGGCAATCGAGGTGTGGTGCGTGAAACGCGCCCCGGTCTTTTCCAGCTCACTGGCCAGCTCGGGGTCGGCTGCAGCGATCTTCTGCATGTAGCTGCTGTAGCGGGTATGCAGGACCTTACCCTTCACCTTGTCACCCGGTGCATAACCGTCGCGGAGCATCTCGGGTCGCTTGCGCAGCAACTCTTCGGTAATCTCGAAGTCTTCCTCCATGATCGGGGCCGGGCCCTTTTCATTCGCCAGTTCCAGCGCCACCTGCCAGCCTGTCAGCGCCAGCTCGCGGCTGACGCGTTCGGTAAATTCAACCGAGGCCTTTTCACCGTATTTCATGCGCAACATGGTGACCGTGGAACCGAGGCCGAGGAAACCCATGCCATGGCGGCGCTTGCGCAGGATTTCATCGCGCTGGCCGTCCAGCGGCAGGCCGTTGATCTCGACCACGTTATCCAGCATACGGGTAAACACGGCGACGACCTTGCGGAACTCCTTCCAGTCAAATTCGGCCTTGTCGGTAAACGGATTGCGCACATACTTGGTCAGGTTCACCGAACCAAGCAGGCAGGAACCATACGGTGGCAGGGGCTGCTCGCCACAGGGATTGGTGGCACGGATATTCTCGCAGAACCAGTTATTGTTCATCTCGTTGACCTTGTCGATGAGGATGAACCCCGGTTCGGCGAAATCATAGGTCGAGCTCATGATCATGTCCCACAAATGCCGCGCCTTGATCGATTTATATACAATGCAGGCAACCAGGCCGGCATTATTGGTCATGTAATTTCCCTTGTAGGGCCACTCGCGCCAGATCACCTCCTCGGGGTCATCCAGGTCAACGCCCTCATCCAGCTCCTTGCGGCTGACGGGAAACGCAAGCTTCCAGTTCGCGTCATTTTTGACCGCATCGATGAATTCAGTGGTCACCAGCAGGGACAGGTTGAACTGCCGCAGGCGGCCGTCTTCGCGCTTGGCGCGGATAAAATCCATTACATCAGGGTGGCCGACATCGAAGGTTGCCATCTGTGCACCGCGCCGGCCGCCCGCCGATGACACGGTGAAACACATCTTGTCGTAGATATCCATGAAGGACAGCGGGCCGGATGTATAGGCACCGGCACCGGTAACATAGGCGCCCTTCGGTCGCAGGGTGGAAAACTCGTAACCGATGCCGCAACCTGCCTTCAGGGTCAGACCGGCCTCGTGTACCTTGTCGAGGATATTATCCATCGAGTCCTCGACAATGCCGGATACCGTGCAGTTGATGGTTGAGGTCGACGGCTTGTGTTCATGCGCACCGGCATTGGATGTGATCCGGCCGGCCGGTATAGCGCCGTGGCGCAGCGCCCAGAGAAATTCCCGGTACCAGGTCTCGCGCAATTCCGGCGTCGTCTCGACATCGGCAAGCGCACGCGCCACGCGCTGGTAGGTACTATCGATGGTCTCATCGACCGGTGAACCGTCTTTTGCCTTCAGCCGGTATTTCTTTTCCCAAATATCCTGCGAGGCCGGCTGCAGGGGAATGGCTGCAACACTGACGGGGACTGCTTCAAGGTGCGCGGTTGTGGTCATACGCTATGATCTCCTCCCTTCTCTTTAATTTCTTGTCAGGAATAGACTTTTTGTCTGCACGGGCGTCGGTTGCGGCAGGCATAAAGATCAGATCCAGTGAAAACACTACATATTGTGTTAGAGCAGAAAGATTATGCGGCCATGATCGGCCTGTCAAGATAATTATACGGGCGAATAATAAATTCACAATTTCAGTGTGTTAAAGGAATTTTCAGGATTTCAGGG
>JBATIF010000026.1:0-3366 GCA_049667605.1 Gammaproteobacteria bacterium | reverse complement strand
AACGTTTTGCATCCCTGTAGCAGCGAGCGAGAGCTCGCGATTACCTCGCCAGCTGGCGCTGGCTCCTGCCATTTGTCGAGGCCCGATATTCTGTAGCGAAATCTCCGTGAGGGAAGTGGAACGGGTGAAGATGTAACCGCCCGGTTACAGGGTTGATAACATTCCAGGGCTAATACTTAATTTTCCCTGCCTTCTCTTATCGCTTCCTTGTAATCCTGGTACAGGGTAATCATGCGTTTCCAGAGCGGCCCCGGGGTGCTATTGCCCACGGGGCTATCGTCAAGCCTGATCACCGGTGAAATCTCCCGGGTAGAACTGGTAACCCATATTTCGTCGGCAGCACGCAGGTCATCGACGGTGATGTCAGATTCCCGGAACGGAATGGAGTTTTTGGCAGCGAGTTCCAGCACCAGGTCGCGGGTGATGCCGGGTAGCAGCGCGGTGCCGTTGGGTGGTGTGATCACCAGCCCGTTGTGGACTATGAAGATATTACTGGCGGCGCCTTCAATCGCGAAGCCGTCTTTTATCAGGATGGCCTCTGCGGTACCGGCATCGATGGCTACCTGTCGCAGCAGGACATTGGGCAACAGCGTAATAGCCTTGATATTACAGTGTTTCCAGCGGCTGTCTTCGAGTGTGACGGCCTGGATGCCGGTCACTGAATCAATATCTACCGGGGGCAGGCCGGGTGTGCTCATAGCAAACACGGTCGGTGATATGTTCTCTGGAAAGGCGTGATCACGTTTCGCAGCGACGCCGCGCGTGAGCTGTAAATAGATGGCCTGGTCACTGCCGTTATTTTGTGCGATCAGCCCGGTGAGTATGTTTTCCCATTCCGTATCAGTGAGCGGGTTGCCGATACGCACAGCGTCAAGGCTGTTTTGCAGGCGTTTCAGATGATGTGCCAGTCGAAACAGTTGCCCGGCGTAAACAGGAATGACTTCATAGACGCCGTCACCAAACAGGAAGCCCCGGTCCATGACGGAAACATGGGCCTGTTCAATTGGCAGAAATGACCCGTTTAAATAGACAATGGCCAAAGCAATGCTGATCTATTCGAAATAGAGCAGGGCTTCGTCAGAGATGCGTTGCCAGAACGAACCCTCAGCAATTGCGTTCAGACTTACCAGTTCCTGCTCGGCAACGATATCGTCACCCAGTTTTATCAGTACCATGCCAAGAGCTGTTCCGGCCGGAACAGGCGCAATTATTCTGTTGTTAATACTCATGGAGGCAGCCAGTGACTTGTACTGCCCCCGGGGTATGGTGACGTAGAGGGCCTTGTTAAGGCCAAGAGAAACGGTCTCGGTATCGCCTTTCCAGACGCGGGTATTGCTTAGCTGGGATCCCGAATCGTAGAGTTTATGTGTTTCAAAGAAACGAAAGCCATAGTTAAGCAGCGCCTGGCTGGCGTCAAAACGGGCGTTGTTGCTCGCGGTGCCAAGAACCACGGTTATCAGGCGCATGTCGTCCTTTTTGGCGGAGGTGACCAGGCAATAGCCGGCTGATTCGGTGTGTCCGGTTTTAACTCCATCGACACTTGCGTCACGCCAGAGTAATTCATTGCGGTTTCGCTGGGTAATCTTGTTGTAGGTAAATTCTCTCTGTGAATACCACTTGTAGTATTCCGGAAATTCCGAAATAACCAGTGAGGCCAGCGCCGCAATGTCCCTGGCCGTCATGTAGTGCTCGGGATCGGGCAGACCGGTTGAATTCACAAAGTGGCTGCCGGTCAGGCCGAGTTTTTCGGCATACTGGTTCATCAGGGCTGCAAAGGTGTCCTCACTGCCAGCGATGTGTTCTGCCACGGCAACTGTTGCATCATTGCCCGACTGGATGATCATTCCCTGCAGCAGATCTTCAACAGACACGCGTGACCCAACCTCGACAAACATGCGTGAGCCGATGCTGCCCCTGGCCTTTTTACTGATGCTCACCATGTCATTCAGGTTGATGTTGCCGGAACGCAGCTCACTGAAAATGACATAGGCGCTCATCAGCTTGGTGATGCTGGCCGGCTCCACGGATGCGCTGGAGTTGTTTTCAGCAATGACCTTGCCGCTGTTATAGTCCTGGATAATGAAGGCGGTTGCGCCCGTCGACGGTGGCGTTGGAATGGGCAGCGATGCTGCATGTGTGCCGGTGTTGCAGAGCAGGCAAAGCACTGCAAGCACCGGGTAAATAAATCTGTATGACATGTTGTCTCTATGAGATTCCGGTGTTATCAATCTGCGGACGCTGTCCGCACTGGCTGGAACAGGTGTATCCCCGGCTGCTGTTATTGCCGGCGATACACGGGGAAACTGTCAGTGACGCCCAGTGGTTCCAGGGCGCGTTTGACCCGCATGGCTTCCCCTTTGTTCTCCAGCGGACCGACCTGCACCTTGTGGAGGTTGGTCAGACCCCTGGGCAGTTCGGTCGGCTCCTGCACGATCTCGGTTGGCTCCTGTGTCTCGTCGACGATCCTGGTGCGCAAACGCGTTGCATTATTCGGGACTGCGAAGGCCCCTGCCTGCTGGAATAACGCCTTCTTGCCGCGTTGAACAGGTGCCGGTGCAGGCTCCGGACGGGTGACCGGTTTGGCGGCGCGCATCGGTACCACCGGTTGCTCCGCTGCGGGAGGAGCAGGGCGCCTTGCAGGAGGTGCTGTAACAACCGCTGCCGTTTTGCTTTCAGCCGGTATGGCAACGGCCGCAGTCATTACCGTGGCTGCGGGTTTAACGACAGGTTTCGCAGGTTTTCCAAGCTGCTCTATCGGTTTCGGTGTATAGCGTGCTGCCGAGGCCATCATCCTGCTGCCGGTTCCGCTACCCACGATCTTCGGATTAATACCGACTACCTTGAGTTCCTGTTTTACCCGCATGGCTTCCGCGGTACCCTGAAGCGGGCCAATTTCAATCTTGTAGAGTGTTCTCGCTCCACTGGTCTCTATGACCTTGAAGGCGCCGGGTGCCACTGCCTCGACGCTGGGGCGCAAGCGTTCCGCATTCTCACGCAAACGGAAGGCCCCGGTTTGCAAGTACACCGGTGACATGTCCTGCTGGACAGCCTCTACTGCAGCCGATGGCGTTGCTGCCATCTCCATGGCAGCTACTTCGGTTTTGCTGTCGCCTGTCTCTGCTTCCGCGGTCATTGTGTCCATTGCTGCTGCAGCGGGCGCGCCGGTTTCGGGCTTCGGCTCTGCCGGCCGTTTTTTCCAGAACATCCACTTGCTTGGCGGGGCCTCGGCCGTGGGTTCGGTTGTCTCCGCTGCCATTACCACGACTTCGGGTTCGCTGGTTTCAGCCACTGATTCCGGTGCCGCGCTAGCCAGGGTTGCGGTTGTCTCGACAGGTATTTCGGCATCGGGATCAAGCGTTGCCGACC
>JBATIF010000025.1:0-2004 GCA_049667605.1 Gammaproteobacteria bacterium | reverse complement strand
AGGCGCTGCAACAGATCAATACAGGCCTTCTGTGCCAGTGGTTCACCGCCTGTTACGGTTACATAGGGTGTCTTGTATGTCGATACCTTCGCCAGGATTTCGTCCGGCTCCATCCATTCGCCGCCCTTGAACGCATAGCTGGTATCGCAATAGCCGCAGCGTAACGGGCAGCCGGTCAGGCGGACGAACACGGTCGGGCAGCCGACCGACAGGGATTCACCCTGCAGGGAATGGAAAATCTCCGTGATCCGCAGGCGGGTTGTTTCGGACATATGTGTTAACCGGGGGGAAAGCAAACGTTGCGGCGCGTACGCAGAATTTTTCTACTATATCAGCTGTTCTCTCACATCCCTCCGGGGGAGGGAATTCTCTTCTGACTAGTGCCCTTCCGTCTTCATGCGCTGCAGGCGTTCATTTGCCTGCCGCGCCACGGTGGTTCCCGGATACGCGCTGATCAGGTCGGTCAATTCCCTGCGTGCCGCGGACCAGTCCTTTTTCTCGTAGAGGATGTAGGCGATCTTCAGGCGGCTGCCGGCAACCTTGGTACTTTGCGGGAAGGTGGCCACCAGGTTCATGAAGGTACTCTGCGCCCGGTCAAAACTGCGCGTTACATAATAGGCTTCGCCGAGCCAGTAATTGGCATTGTCGGCATAGCTGCTGCCGGGGTGATCGACAAGGAATCGCTTGAACGCCTGCGCTGCTTCTGCGTAACGACCTTCCCTGAGCATTGCCAGTGCCTTGTCATATTCCGCCTGTTCGCCGATCTGCTCGATGCTACCGGGAACCGGTGCTGCCGGCGGCGTGTATTTGCTTGCCGGCCGGGTCGGCGCTATCGACCGGCCGCCCCCTGCCGTCACAGGCGGTGCGGTAATGGGTGGCACTGCTATAACGGGCGGTGCCGTAACCGCTGGCGCACCAACACGGGGGCCTGCTGACGGCGCTATTGCAGCAGCTGTGCCAGCGGCAGGCGCGCTTTCCAGTTGCCGCAGCCGGCGGTCGATATCCATGTATTGCTGGCGCTGCTGGCGCTGTATCTGCTGCAGGGTATTCGCCTGCACTTCCATTTCGCCGCGCATCTCCTGCAGGCTCTGCTGCAGCTGTTCAAGACGGTTCAGCATATCGACCAGGCCACGTGATTCCAGCTTGCGCTCAACGATATCCAGCCGTTCATTCGCGGATTGCGCCGCCATCACACCCGGCGCAGTGAGCAGCGCAAGTGCAAATAGCAGAACCATGAGTGCGCCCCTGTTGAATGTGCATGCCATCATCACTGGCCCTGGTAAATGATCTCGACACGACGGTTCAGACGCCATGCGGTTTCGCTGTTACCATCGACTGCCGGCTTTTCCTCGCCATAACTGACATTGGTAAGCTGGTCCGGCGACACCCCGTTGAGTTCCAGTACGCGTTGTACGGATTGCGAACGCCGTTCTCCCAGGGCAATATTGTATTCGCGTGAGCCACGCTCATCGGTGTGCCCTTCAAGGGTCACTCGCTGGCCCGGGTTTGCACCGAGGTAACCTGCATGGGCCGTCAACACGTCAACATCGGCAGCGGCGATTTCCGCACTGTCGTACTCGAAATAAATGACCCGGCTCGCCAGCGGACTGTCCGGGTTGTCCATCAGGTAACGCTCCAGGCTGACGCCCGCACCCAGACCACTGGCAACGGCGCCATCTTCAGCCGATGTCCCCCGGTCCTCGATGCTTACATCATCACCGCTCTTCGGGCCGCCCTTTGATGAACAGCCCGCCAGCAGGGCAATCAGGACCACGGCTACAAATGTGTTTATTCTGAATTTCATCGTATCACTCCTGTGTTAATCGAGGCTCACTATTGATCAAACGGCGACCATGAGGGCTCGCGGACATTACCGACCTGCAACGACAAACGCTGGCGAAACCTGCCATCGACGGAAACCGCGGCCAGCACCTCGCGATTGCCCTCCCCGGTTGCGTAGATAATGATGCTGCCGTTGGGTGAGAAGCTCGGCGACTCATCCTG
>JBATIF010000024.1:0-2851 GCA_049667605.1 Gammaproteobacteria bacterium | reverse complement strand
ACCCTTGCCTTTGTTCTTGCCCTTGCCTTTGTTCTTGCCTTTGTTCTTGCCTTTGTTCTTGCCCTTGCCCTTGCCCTTGCCCTTGTCCTTGTCCTTCTTGTCTTTCTTGTCTTTCTTGTCTTTCCGGGCCTTGCCGCTGTCCTTGTCTTTTCTCCCCGGTTTCGTCTTCTTGTCCGTGGCCGGTGGGGTTGCCCCCGGTGCGCCAAGCAATCCGCTGGCCGCGGCGATGACCTTCGCGGCGCGTGCCTCGCTGAAGCCGGGAATGGCGGCGATTTTCTCCACGGATGATTGGGCAAGGCTGGCCACACCGCGGATGCGATGTGCAGCCAGGGCTGCAGCAGCGGCCGGGCCGATGCCGGGTATATCGGTAATGACTGGTTTCATGTTTATTACCCCCCTGATTTCCGCCAATGTGATCTTGATAGTGAAGCTGTGATACTCGCATCAGGTTAAACGAGGGGCAATAGATGCTGCCCGCTATATTGCATCTTCTTGATCTGAATCAACTGGCAGCGGTGCTTATGTCAAGCTGCGCTATGCGCGGGGACGGCCAGGAGATGACGTGCTACTCCTGGCGGGATAGCTGCTGCTTGACGTCTTCCCAGAGTGCCTTGTAGCGGCGGCTGGCAGGGCTGTTGGGGGCAAAGTCGCCCAGCGGGGCACGCTGGTCACCCATGCGCTCGACGATGCTGCTGTAGGGAATATGGCTCTGCAGCAGGTTCTCCATCTGCCGCGGCGGGTTTTCAATGATGCTGCGGTGCATTTGCTTGCGGCGGTCGGCCATGGAGAAGAAGGGTACGATCTTGCTCGTGTCCAGCGACTCCTGGCGGAAGAATTTCCTGATCTGTTCAAGGGTGCGCAGCGACAGGGTGGTAGGTATGGTGGGGACCAGCACTGTGTCGGTCGCCGCGAAGATGTTTTCCGACACCAGCGAAATACTTGGCGGGCAGTCGAGGAACACGTATTGGTATTGACGCTTGAAGGGCTTGAGCAGCTTGCGCAGCTGGCGGACCGGGTTTTTCGTATGTTCCAGAAACAGGTCCATGTTGCGGTAGGAAAAATCCGCCGGCAGCAGGTCGAGTAGTTCATAATCGGTGCCGCGAATGAAATCATCCAGGTCGCGTTTGCCCTGGACCAGGCGCTTGCCACCCCCCTTGATCCTGGGCTTGATGCGAAAGTAATAGCTTGCAGCACCCTGGGGATCGAGATCCCAGACCAGTGTCGGCGCACCTTCGCGGGCCGCAAGCCAGGCAAGATTGACGGCGGTGGCGGTTTTGCCAACACCTCCCTTGATATTGTACGTGGCGATGACTTTCAAGCGCGTGGTTCCCCGGCTAGTGACTGGTTGCGAACAGTTTACGGAAGCGTTTCTGGTTGGCCTGCGCCGAGAAACCGGCAAAGGTGCCGGAAAATGCCGCGCGCGCCTGCTGCTGGCGCCGTTCGAGTCCTTCTATGAGCATGCCCATGGCCAGTAGCGTATCCGCTGACACGTTATCTTCCGCCATCATCTGGTGGCTGTATTTTTTCAGGGTCATTACCTGCACCTCGTAGTCCTGAAAGTCGCCCAGGTTGCCCTGCAGCGTCTTGAGCACCTTGATCAATTCAGTGATCCGGGCCGCGGGATACAGGCTCTGGAAGAACTCCATCAGGTAACGCAGTTTTTTGCAGGACTTGCGCAGTTCATGCAGCGCTGCGGCCGGTGTCTCCGGTTGAATGGCCGCGCCTTCCTTAAGGATAAGCTTGTAGACGCGCCAGATCCGTTTACTGGCGACTTCAAGGACGGGCCGGCCGGCATTTTTCAGCCTGGTGCGCTCCTTGACCGGCTTCTCCAGAAAACTGCGCCAGTTTTTTATCAGCCGGCGGTAGCGGGCCGAATCGAGCGCCTTGACCAGGGCCTTGTGCTCTTCGCGCTGGTGCCGGATGAGAAAATCACGCAGCGGTTCAATATCGGCCTGCATGGAGGCGGGCAGACTGTCACGGTATTCATCAAAGCCCAGCAGGTAGACATCGAGGTCGCGGCTCGGGCTGGTCATCAGGCCAAGCCAGGCAAATTCATTCTTGTAACGGTCGACAACCCGTTTCGGGAACACTCGCTTGATCTGTGTCAGCGCTGATCGGGTACGGCGGATGGCAACCCGGAAATCGTGCAGGAATTCGCTGTCCGTACCGGTGCGCGTGCCGGCCTCGTTTTGCAGCATGATATCGAGAAGCCGGTGCAGGATGAGCTTGGTCGCCCAGTCTGCGCGCATGGCGGGATCGAGCTTTAATACCAGTTTGGAGGTGTAGGCACCCGGAATTTCTCTGCAAAAGGCAAGGGCGGCCAGCATGAGGTTATCCGGAGCAGGTGTCAGGCCCTGCTCCTGCAGAAGTTCTGCTACTTTATTGGCGGGTTTCAGGAAGCCTTTGACGGGAATGACCGTTGCCCGTTTGTCAAGTTTCCCGGCGCGCACCCCTTTCTGCCGAAGCGGGTCGTTTTCCTCAATCACCAGGTAGGCTACCGTTTTTTCGTTCTTGTTGAGAATGCGCAGGGAATGGAGCCTCGAGCGGAGCCTGACTTTCGGGACCAGTTCGCGCACTCCCAGCACTGGTTCCAGTATTTTGCGCAATGGTCCCGGGGGCAGCTCGCTGGTAAAGTTCGGAAACTTTTTGAGCATTAATCGCGGGCAGCGGTTTTTACCTGTTAAGGTTCGCAACACCAGCGTATGGACGTTGTCTTCACAGGTATCTTCAAGCAGTGAATCATCCAGATACAGACGCCAGTCAAAACTGTCGTAGAACGTCCGGTAGACAGTCCGCGATGGTTTCGTGAGCGTGCGCATGGTTCTCTGAAGGGTTGCCAGCACTTCTTCGA
>JBATIF010000023.1:0-17364 GCA_049667605.1 Gammaproteobacteria bacterium | reverse complement strand
ATCAACAACTGTACCAACCACTACATCACCGCGTCGCAAATTCTGGTTAGCGACACTCTCTTCAAACATTTCAGCAAAACTCATGGTCATGGGAAAATTTGTCCTGGAACCGCTACTCACGGTGCCTGCATCTGCTCACGCTACCTGGCGGCAACGCGTGTCTGGTTGAAAGAAAGACCGAATCGTTC
The DNA here is from genome assembly GCA_049667605.1 of Gammaproteobacteria bacterium. Classification (GTDB taxonomy): domain Bacteria; phylum Pseudomonadota; class Gammaproteobacteria; order UBA9214; family UBA9214; genus UBA9214. The sequence continues at coordinate 17,176 of JBATIF010000023.1, read as the reverse complement.
TTGGTTACCGGCCTGCCAAAAATTTATTATACGTGTATCTCACTAATTGTACACGGTTTTTTAATACCTGGCGTGGACGGCCTGTAGCACCACGGCCAGGGTGGCTGCCTCGTCGAGGTCACTGTTATCAATCACCAGTGCGTCCCCGGCCGGCCGCAACGGCGAGGCTTCGCGGGTGGAATCCCGCCGGTCACGCGCCTCCACGGCCCTGGTCAGCTCCGCCAGGTCCGGTTTTTTACCCATATCTTTCAATTGCTTATATCGTCTCTGCGCGCGCACCGCGGGACGCGCCGTAAGGTACAGCTTGAGCCCGGCTGTCGGGAAAACCACGGTCCCCATGTCCCGGCCATCCGCGACCAGACCCGGCGGCTGGCGATAGGACCGTTGCCAGGCGAGCATCGCCTGCCTTACCACGGGCAGGGCCGCCACCCTCGATGCCGCGTTGCCACAGTCCTCGCTGCGCAGCAGCTGACCCACGTCCTCACCATCAAGCATGATCGACGGCTGTGCACGGGTGGGCAGCCGGTAGCTGGCGCTCAGCTGATCGACCAGTGCCAGCAATGCCGCCTCGTCATCCAGCGCCAGCGCGTTTTTCAGTGCCGCATAGGCCAGCAACCGGTACAGCGCCCCGCTGTCGAGATGGTGCCAGCCAAGCGTATCCGCCAGTTGCAGGCTGACGGTGCCCTTGCCCGAGCCACTCGGACCATCGACGGTTATCACGGGTGATTCATTCATTTAATTCTCTTGCAACCTCTCTTCTGCCTCGATTAATCATCCAGGACGCCCTGCAGGAGCGGATCTCCTCCGCGATGCCCCTGCATGAACTCCGCCCACGCTTGCGAAGCGCTTCTGCGATATATGCTGCGTACTGCGTCTATCACGGAATAACCGGGGCTGGCACTATTACATTCAGCGCACATCGATCAACAACCCGGCCGCACCGGCCTGCTCGACAAAACCCGGGAACGACGTGTTCACGTTTGCACAGTTGCTGATTTCGATCTCGCCGCTTGCACGCAGTGCCGCCATTGAAAATGCCATCGCGATCCTGTGATCACCATGGCTGTCGACATGGCCACTGCCCGGCGTTCCTCCCGCTATGATCATGCCATCCGCCGTCGCCTCGGCGTGGATACCCAGTGTTTGCAAGCCATCTGCCATTACCTGTATACGATCACTTTCCTTCACCCGCAATTCTTCCGCACCGGTGAGCACTGTCCTGCCCTTTGCGCAGGCCGCGGCGATAAAAATAACCGGGAATTCATCGATTGCCAGCGGCACCAGCTCCGCGGGAATATCAATTCCGTGCAGTGGCGCGCTGCGCACGCGCAAGTCGGCGACCGGTTCACCGCCGACATCATGTGCGTTGCTGACTTCAATGTCGGCACCCATGCGCTGCAGGATGTCGATAACACCTGTCCGGGTTGGATTCATGCCAACATGCTCAAGCAGCAGTTCCGAGCCCGGCGCAATGCTTGCACCGACGAGGAAGAAGGCCGCCGAGGAAATATCCGCGGGTATATCGATAGCGATCCCGTTAAGCCGGTGGCCGCCTTCGATGCAGACACGCCCCGGCTGCCGCGCAAGCGGGTAACCCATCCCGGCCAGCATGCGCTCGGTATGGTCACGGGTCGGGGCAGGTTCGGTGACACAGCTTCTACCGCTTGCATAGAGACCGGCCAGCAGAATGCAGGATTTCACCTGCGCACTTGCTATCGGCATGCTGTAATCAATGCCCGCAAGCCCCCCCTCGGCCGCATGAATCACCAGCGGCGCCGTGCCGCCCGCGTGCGTTTCAATACGCGCACCCATACTGGCGAGCGGCTCTACCACGCGCAGCATGGGCCGTACAGACAGCGAGGCATCCCCCGTCAATGTCGTTCCGAAGGACTGTCCTGCCAGCAGGCCCGACATCAGGCGCATCGAGGTGCCGGAATTCCCCAGGTAAAGCGCCGCCGGCGGCGCCTTCAGCCCCCCGAGCCCGACACCCTGGATACGTACACGACCCTTGTCCGGCCCGTCAATGGCAACGCCCATTGCACGAAAGGCAGCCAGCGTTGCCAGGCTGTCCTCACCCTCGAGGAAACCGCTGATGCGGGTCTCACCTTCAGCCAGCGAACCGAGCATGATGGAACGATGCGAGATTGACTTGTCACCGGGAACGCGCAGGCGGCCGGAAAGTTTTCCGCCGGGCCTGGCAACAAAACGAACAGGCTTTTCAGTCGACATCGGAAGGGGTTGAATCTTTTTCATCCACAAAACGGTCGCGTGTTTGCTTGGCATTCGCAAAGCATTCCAGCAGTCGATCGCCGTCCTGCGCCTGCACCGCCTGCTGAACATTTTTCAGCTCGCTGATGAAATGCCCGATGAGTGATTCAATTGCGCCATGATTCGCCAGGCAGATATCACGCCACATTACCGGGTCACTTGATGCAATCCGGGTGAAATCGCGAAAACCGCCCGCCGCATATTCAAATAACTCCTGCTGGTCCGTCATGCGCACGAGGCTGTCCACCAGCGTAAAAGCAAGCACATGGGGCAGGTGGCTGGTCGCGGCAAGCACTGAGTCATGGTGCTGCGGATCCATTTCCACGACCTCGGCGCCAGCCGCCTCCCACATGCCACGCACGCGGCCGGTTGCCTGCGCATCGGTACGCTCCACGGGCGTCAGAATTACGCGACGGCCCCTGTATAAATCGGCAAACGAGGCCTCAACCCCGCTTTGCTCGGTACCGGCAATCGGGTGGCCCGGCACGAAAAATCCCGGCACTTTACCGAATACCCGCTGTGCATCGTCGAGCACGCTACCCTTGGCACTGCCCGCATCGGTCAGCACCGCGTTATCGGCAAGCCTCCCCTTGATAGCACTGAATATCGACTGCATCGCGCCGAGCGGTACGGCAACCAGCACCATGTCCGCGCCGCTGACTGCCCTGGCAAGGTCGGTTTCATAACTATCGATCACGCCCAGATCGAGCGCTTTCTGCAGGTGCGCGCTACTGCGACCGGCGCCGACGATGTGTTCACAGTAACCCGCCCCGCGCAGTGCACGCGCAAGCGAGCCGCCGATCAGGCCGACACCGATGATGCACAAGCGCTCGATCATGAGGTAACCTTTTCAAGTGCCGCCAGGAATCGGTGATTCTCTTCTTCCAGGCCGACCGTTACACGCAGGTGATTCGGCATTCCATAATTGGCAAGCGGGCGCACGATCACACCTTCCTGCAACAGTTGATTGTAAACATCCACGCCTGCCCGCGCGGTCTCGAATGCAATGAAATTACCAGCCGAGGCTATATAAGGCAGCCCGAGGCTCTCCAGGCCGCTTGCCAGTCGCGCCATACCCAGACGGTTAAGACGCTGAGTCTCCGCGACATGGGCATCGTCGTCCAGCGCCGCCAATGCCGCCGCCTGCGCTGGCTGGTTGACGTTAAACGGCTGTCTCACCCGGTTCAACAGGCCGGCAACCTCCGGGTGTGACAGCGCATAGCCGACCCGCAGACCGGCCAGACCATAGGCCTTGGAGAAAGTGCGCGTAACGATCAGGTTGGGATAGCGATGCAGCCAGCCGGAGCTATCCGGGTACTGCCGATCGCCTGCATATTCGAAATAGGCCTCATCTACCACGACCATGACATGGTCAGGCAAGCCCGCAATAAATGCCTGCAATGCTTCGGCATCCAGCCAGGTGCCGGTTGGATTATTCGGGTTGGCGATGAATACCAGGCGCGTGTCCGAATCAACCATGCGGTTCATCGCTGCCAGGTCATGGCCGTAGGCCGGCCCCCGGCTGCCATCATGCGCCGCGGCAACCCGCCCCCGCGCACCGGTTGCCTGCACCACGATCGGGTATACCGCAAAGGCGTATTCTGAATAAACGGCCGCATGATCGGGCGTCAAAAACACCCTGGCCACCAGGTCCAGTACATCATTGGAACCATTGCCCAGGGTAATGCACTGAGGCGACAGCCGGTGTTTTTCTGCCAGACGCGCGGCCAGCAGGTAGCCACTGCCCTCGGGATAACGCGCAATATCCTGCAATGTCCGGCCGGCCGCGGCCACGGCCAGCGGGCTCGGGCCAAACGGGTTCTCATTGGAGGCCAGCTTGACGGCATTCTGGATACCGTATTCGCGTTCCAGTTCCGCAAGCGGCTTGCCGGTCTGGTACGGGTGCAGCGCACGCACACCGGGCGCTGCAAGCTCAATGAAGTTAGTGTCCATGGATAATCAACTATCTGTTACAGCTGCTCTGGTCCATAGGTTTTCTCTGTTGTAATTATTCCGCCAACAACTGCAGGAGCTCCTTGCAGGCGCGGCATCCCTGGTATGAAACACCATCGCTCCTGCAAGGCGCCACATGTGCAGGCAATTCGGCTGCTGTGCGTTTAAATCACCGCTCTGGGATAGGACCCCAGCACCTTGACCGCAAATGCCTCCTGTTCGAGTACACCCAGCGCCGTGGCTATCGATGCATCTTCACGATGGCCTTCGACATCGATATAAAACACATATTCCCACATGCGCTGACGTGACGGGCGCGACTCGATGCGCGTCATGCTGATATCGCACTCCGCCATTGGTTTGAGCATCTTGTACAGGGATCCCGGCTTGTTATGCACGGATATCAGCAGGGATGTCTTGTCATGACCGCTGGGCTGGACCTGTTGCTTGCCGATCACCAGGAAGCGGGTGGTATTGTCCGGCTTGTCCTCGATGTTGTGTTCCTGGATAGTCAGACCGTACATCTCCGCGGCCGTATCACTGGCAATGGCCGCGGCCCCCGGGTCTTCACTGACCAGGCGCGCAGCTTCGGCGTTGCTGCTGACAGCAACGTGTTCCGCATCCGGCAGGTTGGCATCCAGCCAGCCGCGGCACTGTGCAAGTGCCTGCTGGTGGGCCAGTACCCGGTTGATTTTTGTCCCGCTGCCTTGAACAAGCAGGTGATGATGAATACGCAGCTCGACCTCGCCGCAAATATTCAGTGATGAACCCTGGAACAAATCGAGGGTATGGCTGACGACGCCTTCTGTGGAATTTTCAACCGGCACGACGCCGTAGTCGGCGGCATCCGCCTCGACCTCGCGGAATACATCGTCAATCCCGTCCATGGCCAGTGTTTCCACAGAATGGCCAAAATGCTTTTCTGCAGCTGCCTGGGTAAACGTGCCCTGCGGGCCGAGAAATGCAATTTTCAGAGGCTTTTCCAGCGCCAGGCACGCGGACATGATCTCCCTGAACAGGCGCACCATTTCCTCATCCGGCATCGGACCCCGGTTACGCTCACTGATATTGCGCAGAATCCCGGCCTCTCTTTCAGGCCGGTAGAAATGGGCATCCTCGTGTTCTGCCAGCTTGACACCGGCTACTTCCCGCGCGCAAGCCGCACGTTCGTTGATCAGGTCCTGGATCTGCTGATCCAGTACATCAATCCTGACGCGCAAGTCATCGAGTTTTTGGTCGCCGCTCATGTTCCGGAATAGCCGTCAGTCGGTTTCTACTAAAAGCAGATAATAACTGATCATGCGGTAATGCAAAATCTACAGCGCCCTGACATTGAGGACACCATCGATCCGTGCCATCTGTTCCAGGCAGGCCGGTTTTATTTCGGCATCCACATCAACCAGCGTGTAGGCCAGCTCGCCACGCGACTTGTTCAGCATATCAAGGATATTCAGATCGGCATCAGCGATGCAGGTGGAGATTTGCCCGAGCATGTTAGGTACATTCTCGTTAACAATGGCCAGGCGGTAACCTTCATTACGCGGCATTATTGTTTCCGGGAAATTAACCGAGTTCCTGACATTGCCGTTTTCCAGAAAATCCCGGACTTCCTCGACCACCATGACTGCGCAGTTTTCCTCGGCCTGTTGAGTCGAGGCACCGAGGTGCGGCAGGGTCACTACGCGCGGGTGATTCTTCAACAGGTTGCTGGGAAAATCACAGACATAGGCATACACTTTGCCTGCGTCAAGCGCCGCCACGACTGCGGCATCATCGACAACACCATTACGCGAGAAATTGAGGATGACGGCTTTATCCTTGATTAACTTGAGACGCTCCGCGTTGATCATGTTGCGGGTTGCGTCAACCAGCGGAACGTGAAACGTCAGGTAGTCCACTTTCGCCAGCAGTTCCTCGATACTGGCGGCCTGGCTGACCTGCGAAGACATCTCCCAGGCACGCCGCACGGTGATACCAGGATCATAACCAATCACGTTCATGCCCAGTGCCAGCGCGCCATTTGCGACTTGCACACCAATCGCACCGAGGCCGACTACGCCCAGTGTCTTGCCGGGTAATTCAAAACCGACAAAGTGTTTTTTTCCGGACTCAACGGCCTTGTGTATGGTCTCGTCGTCACCTTCCAGGGAACGTGCGAAGTCCCAGGCCTGGCAAAGATTGCGTGAAGCAAGCAACATGCCGGCTATTACCAGCTCCTTGACTGCATTCGCATTGGCCCCCGGTGCATTGAAAACCGGTATACCCGCCTTGCTCATGCCGGCAACCGGTATGTTATTAACACCCGCGCCGGCCCTACCAATTGCCTTGACTGATGGCGGCACCTTCATGTCATGCATGTTATAGGAGCGCAGCAGTATGGCATCCGGGTGCTGTATCTCGGAAGCCACTTCATAGGCATCGCGCGGAAAATGCTCCAACCCGACCGGGGAAATATTATTCAGTGTGAGGATTTTTTGCATGGGTACGAAGACCGCCTTGTTGAAAATTTCATTGCTGACCCGTCATCCCCGGATCCGTCCTGGAGGAAATCGGGGTGAGGGAATTAACTGCTTACCTGCCTTAACGCTGATTACCCGTGTGCGCGCTCGAACTCTCTCATGAAATCAATCAGGGCATCGACACCCGCTTCCGGCATGGCATTGTAGATACTGGCGCGCATGCCACCCACAGAGCGATGACCCTTGAGATTCAGCAGGCCGGCATGCCCGGCCTGATCCAGAAATACACCGTCAAGATTATTATCGGCGAGTGTAAAAGGCACGTTCATCCAGGAACGGCAGTCGACGTCGACCGGGCTCCGGTAAAAACCGGAGCGGTCGATCGCAGCATAAAGATGCCTGGCTTTACGCTGGTTTATTTTTTCCATGGCATGCAAACCACCCTGTTTCTTCAGCCAGTCAAACACCAGGCCGGCAAGGTACCAGGCGAATGTGGGCGGCGTATTCAGCATGGAGCCGTTATCAGCATGCTTCTTGTAATCGAACATCGATGGCGTTCCGTCCAGGGTATTGCCAACAAGATCCTCGCGCACGATCACCACGGTCAGACCGGCAGGCCCGATATTTTTCTGCGCACCGGCATAGATCAGGCCGTAACGTGAAACGTCCAGCGGACGTGAAAGAATAGTAGACGACATATCCGCAACCAGCGGTACATCACCGCAATCCGGGATCCGGTGAAACTCCACGCCGCCAATTGTTTCGTTCGGCGTGTAGTGCACATAGGCCGAGCCTGCATCAAGCTGCCAGTTTTCCTCTGCAGGAATCGATGTGAATTTCGTATCCTCGGAGCTTGCAGCAACACTGACCCTGCAATAACGGGCGGCCTCGGCGATCGCCTTTTTTGACCAGGCACCGGTATTGATATAATCGGCCTGTGTGCGACCGCGCAGCAGGTTCATCGGAACCATTGCGAACTGGCTGGTCGCGCCACCCTGGAGAAACAGGACATGGTACTGCTCAGGTATTCCCAGTAATTCACGCAGGTCTGCCTCTGCCTGCGCTGCGATCGACAGGTATTCCTTGCTGCGGTGACTCATCTCCATCACCGACATGCCGGTACCGTGCCAGTCCAGCAGTTCCTCGCGTGCCTGCTGCAGGACAGCGCCTGGCAAGACCGCCGGTCCTGCACTGAAATTATAGATTTTGGACATACACAGGCCGCCTATAAATCTGTTGAGTTGTCTGGATCCGGAGCATCAATGACTTCGTCGTCACTGTCATCGTCCTTGTCTTCAACTACACGTTCGACACCAACCAGCATTTCACCCCGGGTCAGGGAGATCAGTCGCACACCCTGGGTATTGCGGCCCATCAGGGAAATTTCCCTGACCCGGGTGCGCACCAGCGTGCCGCCATTACTGATCAACATGACCTCATCACTGTCATCGGCCGGTACGGCACCAACGACCTTGCCATTGCGTTCAGTCACCTGGATCGCAATCACACCCTGGCCGCCACGGCCATATACCGGGTAATCATCGGCGCGGGTGCGCTTGCCAAAACCATTTTCGGTCGCGGTAAGAACCGGGCTGTCACTGGCAATTATCAGCGAGATGACATGCTGCCCCGGTTGCAGCTTGATACCGCGCACACCACTGGCTGTGCGACCCATGGAACGCACATCACCCTCCTTGAAACGGATCACCTTGCCGGCATCACTGAATAGCATAATATCCTGCGAACCGTCGGTAATCGCCACGTCAACCAGGTAATCACCCTCACGCAGATCTATGCCGATAATGCCACTGGCGCGCGGCCGTGAAAAACCGGCAAGCGAGGTCTTTTTCACTGTTCCCAGTGCGGTCGACATAAACACGAACTGGTCCTTTGCAAATTCCCGCACCGGCAAGATCGCATTGATTCGCTCCTCCGGCTGCAACGGCAGCAGGTTGACGATCGGCTTGCCGCGCGCAGTACTTCCAGCCTGCGGCAGTTCGTATACCTTCAGCCAGTAGACCTTGCCACGGCTGGAAAAACATAAAATCGTATCGTGGGTACTGGCTATGAACAGCTTGTCGATGAAATCCTCTTCACGAACTTTGGCCGCGCTCTTGCCGCGCCCGCCACGCCGTTGTGCACGATAATCACTCAACGGCTGGGATTTTGCATAACCGGCATGTGACAGCGTCACCACCACGTCTTCTTCCGTAATCAGGTCTTCGAGCGTCAAATCCAGGTGGTCGGTGAGGATTTCGGTACGTCGCTCATCACCAAACTGATCACGCAGATCGACAAGCTCGTCCTTGATAACCTGCATGAGCCGGTCAGGGTCCCTGAGGATTGCGAGCAGGCCATCGATTTGCTCAAGCAGTTCCTTGTATTCGCCGAGAATCTTGTCCTGCTCCAGTCCGGTCAACTGGTGCAGGCGCAAATCAAGGATTGCCTGGGTCTGTGTTTCAGAAAGACGGTAACCATCATCATGCAGCCCAAAGCCCGCTTCCAGCTCTTCAGGACGCGAGGCACTGGCGCTGGAGCGTTCCAGCATGGCCATGACCATGCCCGGCTCCCAGCTGCGCTCCATCAATGCCTGCCTGGCGGCTACCCGGTTGCTCGAGGACTTGATCAGGCGGATGACCTCGTCAATATTCGACAGCGCAACCGCGAGGCCCTCGAGGATATGTGCGCGCGCACGGGCCTTGCCCAGGTCAAAGACAGTGCGACGCGTAACAACATCGCGGCGATGGCGGACAAAGGCCTCCAGGCACTGTTTCAGGTTCAGCAGCCGGGGACGGCCATCAACTATCGCCACCATGTTAATGCCAAAGACATTCTGCAACTGGGTATGCTGGTAGAGGTTATTCAGAACGACCTCTGCGACCTCGCCACGCTTCAGATCGACGACCATGCGCATGCCGTCCTTGTCCGATTCATCACGCAAACCGGAAATGCCCTCGATCTTCTTGTCCTTGACGAGTTCGGCAATTTTTTCAAGCACCCTGGCCTTGTTGACCTGGTAGGGCAACTCGGTAAATACGATATGCTGGCGCCCCCTGGGATCATCTTCAACATGGTTACGGGCACGAACATAGATACGTCCACGACCCGTCCGGTAGGCCTCGTGAATACCGCGCACACCGTTGATAATGCCGGCAGTCGGAAAATCGGGGCCGGGAACCAGTTCCATCAGCCCGGCAACATCGATGTCGGGATCTTCAATTACAGCAAGGCAAGCATTGATAATTTCGGTCAGGTTGTGTGGCGGAATATTGGTGGCCATCCCCACGGCGATACCGGCGGAACCGTTGACCAGCAGGTTGGGGACACGCGTCGGGAATACCGAAGGCTCATGCTCGGTCTCGTCGTAGTTCGCAACTAAATCGACCGTCTCCTTGTCGAGGTCGGCAATCAGTTCGTGGGCGATCTTCGCCATGCGCACTTCGGTATAACGCATGGCCGCCGGTGAATCACCATCCACAGAACCGAAGTTGCCTTGCCCGTCGACCAGCATGTAGCGCAGTGAAAACGGCTGCGCCATGCGTACAATCGTGTCGTACACTGCCGTGTCACCATGCGGGTGATACTTACCAATGACATCACCAACGACACGTGCCGACTTTTTGTAGGGCTTGTTCCAGTCGTTGTTTAGCACGCTCATCGCAAACAGGGCGCGACGATGAACCGGCTTCAGACCGTCACGTACATCCGGCAGCGCGCGCCCGATAATCACGCTCATGGCGTAATCCAGGTACGACTGTTTCATCTCGTCTTCGAGATTGACGGGGACTATTTCTTTTGCGAAATCGGTCATCTGCGGGGGCAGTGCTTCACCTGGTAAAAAGTGGTTATTCGGGGCTGTAACAGCACCTGAGCGCTTCGACAGCTACAAAGACCGACGATTTTAGCACACCCTGCTCCCCCACTACACCTGAATACCGGCGGTTTCTGGTGCGACTCAGGCGCTCTATTCGTTTTTTGGGGATTCAGATCCGGTCAACCACCGACTGGCTATACTGCATGGAATGTGTCCAGTTTCGCACGATCCGGCGCCGCCACGACACCCGCCTCCGTCACCAGGTAATCCACCAGGCCGGCCGGGGTGACATCGAATGCGGGGTTCCAGGCCGTCGCCCCGGCTGCGGCCAGCGCATGCCCGGAAAACGTCAATACCTCGCTCTGCGGGCGCTGTTCGATGATCACCTGGCGGCCGTCCGGCATATCCATATCCAGTGTCGACAGCGGCGCCACCACCATCATTTTCACACCGTGATAGCGGCACGCCAGCGCCAGGGAATAGGTCCCGATCTTGTTGATAACATCACCATTGGCCGCCACCCGGTCCGCCCCCGTGATAACCCACTGCACCTGCCCGGTCTGCATCAGGAACGCCGCCGCACTGTCTGTAATGAGGGTCACCGGAATCTCATCGCGGTGCAGTTCCCAGGCCGTCAGGCGCGCGCCCTGCAACCAGGGGCGCGTCTCGCCGGCGTACACCTTTGCCAGTTTTCCCGCCGTCCAGGCGCTGCGAATAACCCCCAGCGCAGTACCATAGCCACCGGTTGCAAGCGAGCCGGTATTACAGTGTGTCAACACGGAATCGCCTGTATTTATAAGGTTTGCGCCAGATTCTCCCATGCGATGATTGGCATCAATATCGGCCTCATGTATCTGCCTGGCCTCGTCCAGCAAGGCAGCAACAGGATCGGCATCCTGCCTTGCCAGGCATCGCTGCATGCGCTGCAACGCCCACACCAGGTTTACGGCAGTGGGGCGGGACTCAGCCAGTGTCTGGATGTCCTGTTGCAGCAATTCCCGCCAGTTTTTCGCGTCCTGTTCGAGGCGCCGGCGTGCCGCCAGAACCACTGCATAGGCCGCGCTAATCCCGATGGCCGGCGCACCACGCACAACCATATCGCGGATTGCCCCGGCCACGGAGGCGGCATCGGTGAGGCATAGATAATGCTCCTCTTGCGGGAGACGACGCTGGTCGAGCAGACGCAGCCCGGTGTCGGTCCATTCAATCGCCAAAAATGTGCTTCGTTTTGACATCTGGAGTAGTTATGCTTCCCCCGCCAATGCAGAATCAGGTATTCTACTGATTCCACCAGAAAAAAATCGTCACAGGGGCTGGTTTCGGCCTGGATATGTGTCTAGAATACGTGGCAAGAAAATTTGTTCCCCAAATCGACAATCCACAGGAGTGGCTAAAATGAAACACAACCATCACATTGGAAGGCTGATCGCCTCAGTTGCTGCCGGGATGCTGCTTGCAAATGTTGCATTTGCACATAACGCCGGCACCACCAATGACAGTTACGTAGGTGATTCACAAAAACACTATATAACTCACAGCACCGGCGACTGCGTACGTACCGGCCACTGGAAAAAAGAAGACCAGACAGTAGACTGCGGAGCAGTACCGGTTGCCAAGGCCCCTCCACCACCGCCACCGCCGCCACCGCCACCACAGCCGGTGTACGAAACATTCTCGCTTGCTGCAGAAGCGCTGTTCGATCATGACAGGGCCTCACTGAAACCGGCAGGTCAGGCCTCCGTCTCATCCATGGTCGACAAGATCAAGAACAGAGGCGTATCGGTTACCAGTATCGATGTTGTCGGCCACACCGACAGTGACGGAACTGAAGAATACAACCAGGCACTTTCCGTACGCCGCGCAACATCGGTCAGGGACTACATGGTCGGTCTGGGTATTGACCCCGGTCTCGTCAAGGTCAGCGGCATGGGAGAATCCAGCCCGGTCGCCAGCAACAAGACCCGTGAAGGTCGTGCTCAGAACCGTCGCGTTGATATCCGTGTCGGTGTAAAACGCAGAGCAAACTAAACCTCGATTGAGGTGCAACACCAAACCCATCGTCTGTTTACAGGCGGTGGGTTTTTTTATTCACGAAAGGAATAGAACAGCCGGACGTAAACATGCTCAAGGTGGCGTGAGAACGCCGCCCCGGAGATCCGCCCTTCCAGGGCGATCATTTAGTTCGTTATACTTTTACCCCGAACGAAACCAGTGAAGCCATTGCATGCAAGCTGTTGACACCCTTATCCACAGTCGCTGGATCGCCCCGGTTGAGCCCGAGGCCACCCTCTATGAATATCACAGCCTTGCTATCCATGAAGGCCGAATCCTGGAAATCCTGCCCACAGAAGAGATGCACAAGCGCTACCAGGCCGACGTGGAACTCGAGCTCGACGAGCACCTGCTGATCCCTGGCCTGGTTAATGCCCACACCCATGCTGCCATGTCCCTGTTGCGCGGCCTCGCTGATGACCTGCCCCTGAATGAATGGCTGAACGAGCATATCTGGCCGGCCGAATCGAACTGGGTCAACGAGGAATTTGTAAACGACGGCACGCAGCTTGCCATGGCGGAAATGCTGCGCAGCGGCACTACCTGCTTTAACGACATGTACTTCTATCCAGATGTCGCCGCACGCGCCGCGGCGAATTGCGGCATGCGCGCCTGTGTCGGCCTGATCGTGCTGGACTTCCCCACCGTGTGGGCAAATGACGCCAATGAATACATCTCGAGAGGACTTGCCGTACACGATAATTACCGCACTGATCCCCTGATCAGAACCGTGTTTGCCCCGCATGCACCCTACACCGTATCTGACGAACCCCTGCAACATATCCGCATGCTGGCCGATGAGCTCGACATCGGTATTCATATGCATGTGCATGAAACCGCCAGCGAAGTTGACACCGCGGTAGAATTAACCGGCAAGCGCCCGCTGCAGCGATTGCAGGAACTCGGGCTTGTTTCCCCTGGCCTGATTGCTGTTCATATGACTCAATTGTCCACCGGCGAGATCGACTTGCTTGCCGCCGCTGGCGGGCATGTGGTGCACTGTCCCGAGTCCAATATGAAGCTCGCCAGTGGTATCTGCCCCCTGCAGTCGCTGACAGCCGCAGGCATTAATGTAGCGCTCGGCACCGATGGTGCTGCCAGCAATAATAATCTCGACATGCTTGGCGAGATGCGCAGCGCCGCACTGCTTGGCAAGGTCATATGTGGTGATGCGAGTGTCCTGTCCGCGCATGAGATACTGCGCATGGCAACCCTGAATGGCGCAAACGCACTCGGCCTTGGCGAGGAAACCGGCTCCCTGCTTCCGGGCAAGTGGGCAGACATCACAGCTGTGCGGCTGGAAGCACTTGAGACCTGGCCCGTGTATGACCCGGTCTCAACACTGCTGTACGCCTGTGGAAGAGAACAGGTGACCGATGTCTGGGTGGCCGGGCAGCACCTGCTCAAGGAGCGCTACCTCACGACGCTCGATAGCGACAGCATCCTCGACAAGGCACATGCCTGGCAAACGAAAATCAGCAGCCACGCACATACAGGCAGCAGGAGTTACAAATAATGAGTGAGGCCTTCATTAATATCGATCAGAACGAACTCGACAAATTTGAAAAACTTGCAGGACGCTGGTGGGATCCACACAGTGAGTTCAAACCCCTGCATGATATCAATCCACTGCGACTCGACTATATTGACGGGCATGCATCCCTGCATGGAAAACGTGTCATTGATGTCGGCTGCGGCGGCGGCCTGTTGACCGAGGGCATGGCCGCACGGGGTGCGCAGGTGACCGGCATTGACATGGGCAAGGCACCGCTGAGTGTCGCGCGCCTGCATCAGCACGAATCCGGGCTGGAAATTGACTACCGGCAAACAACGGTGGAGCAGCTGGTCGAGGCAGAGGCGGGCAGCTTTGATATCGTTACCTGCATGGAAATGCTGGAACATGTTCCTGACCCGGCGCTGACAATCTCGGCCTGTGCAAGGCTGCTCAAGGATGATGGCAGTCTGTTCCTCTCGACCATAAACCGGAACCCGAAATCTTACCTGTTCGCAGTCATCGGCGCTGAATATATCCTCGGGCTACTGCCAAAAGGCACCCATGATTACAGTCGCTTCATTCGCCCTTCCGAGATGGAATCATGGGCCCGCGAAAACGGCCTGCATCTGACCGATATTGCCGGTCTTGTCTATAACCCGCTGACCCGCGAATACAAGCTTAACAGTGATGTCTCCGTCAACTACATGGCCTGTTTCCAAAAGGCCTGAAAGCTGGTGACGGTTACCTCAAGACAGGCAGACAACAAGATCCGCACGGTACTGTTCGACCTCGATGGCACCCTGCTCGATACCGCACCGGATCTCGCCCAGGCATTGAATGTCGTACTCATCGAGAACGACAAACCGTCATTGCCCTATGAAACCATCCGACCGGTGGTCTCACACGGCGGCACTGCACTGCTAAAACTGGGCTTCGAAATCGAGCCGTCAAACCCGGCCTTCGAACCATTAATACAGCGCCTGCTGGAAATATACCGCGAGAACATCTCCAGCCTGACCCGGCCATTTCCGGGTATCACGGAGCTGCTGGAGGTGCTCGAGAACCGCGGCATCAGCTGGGGTGTTGTCACCAATAAACCCGGCTGGCTGACAGACCCGCTGCTGAAAGACCTCGGACTGTATGACCGCGCCGCGGCCATTGTCAGCGGCGACACGCTGGTTGAACGCAAGCCTCACCCGGCGCCCATGCTGCATGCCAGTCAACTGGCCGGCAGCGCCCCCGAACAATGTGTCTATATCGGCGATGCAAAACGCGATATAGAAGCCGGTGTCAACGCAGGTATGCATACACTGGTTGCCCTGTTCGGCTATTTGCATGAAAGTGACGATCCGCAAAACTGGCATGCCGATGACATGATCAAGAACCCGATGGATCTGCTTGACTGGCTGGATAAAAGACAAATCCGGTCAAATTGAACAGTACTGACGTTTTACATACGCTGGCGCTGCCTGCAGCGACCATTGCTATCACCTGACATGAAGAACCCGCTAACAGGCACCAGACGCCCCGCCTTCATCCCGGTTTTTTGTAAGCGCAATCAGACTGAAAATGTGAATTTATTACATTTTTCGTGTGTACTCATTGACAGTCTTTTCCCTCCTCAGTTATGACAATCTCAACTCCAGGAAGGTTTATTCCGGCAGGGACGCCACCCCGATTTCTCCTGACGGTGAGGATGTCACGGTCTCCCTGGCCCGCCTGTCTTTGCACGCAACACAGTTGTACGTCCCGGGAATATAATATTTGTACCCCCCTTTGCCCGCCCTGCGGGCATTTTTTTGTCTCATCCCACGGCAGTGCGACCCGTCCCGCCAGTCGGTATAATCCGCGCCATCGATGAGCACTCTTCAGACAATACCCGAGGGCTGGACTGCCGCACCCGAGTTGTTACTGGGCCGGGCAATACTGGTCACCGGCGCTGCCAACGGCATTGGCCGTGCGCTGGCTACAGCGTTTGCTGCCCACGGCGCTGCCACCATCCTGCTGGACAAGGATGTTCGCGGTCTTGAACAGGCCTACGACGAAATCACCGCCGCTGGCCATCCGGAGCCTGCGCTCTACCCGCTGGATCTCAAGGGTGCGCTGCCGGATGACTATGCGGATCTTGCCGCAAAACTGGAAAAGGAATACCAGGGCCTGGATGGGCTGGTTCACAATGCAGCCCAGCTGGGTGCACTGGTACCGCTTGCCAATTTTGACAACGAGATGTGGTTCGAAACACTGCAGGTCAACCTCAATGCTCCCTACCTGCTGACCCTGGCCTGTCTTGGTCTGATGAAAAAGTGCGCGGATGCATCAATTATATTCAGCACCGATGCCAGCGGACGCCAGGGCAAGGCCTACTGGGGCGCCTATGGTGTCTCCAAGGCAGGACTCGAGGGATTCATGCAGACACTCGCTGATGAACTCGAAACGAATTACCCGGTCCGCGTCAACAGCATCGACCCGGGCCCGGTACGCACCGCACTGAGAAGCATAGCCTATCCGGGAGAGGATGCCGCCATGCTGAACGCCCCCGAAGATATCGTAAATCCGTTTCTCTACCTGCTGGGACCCGACAGCAAGGGTATTACCGGGCAGCAGTTTAAGATTACCTGATAAATATCCTCTGGTAATCTCACCCCACTCCTGAAGGAGCGAATCTCATCCGCGATAGTTTTCGAAAAAGGCATTAAAATTCTTTGCCAGCCCCCCGATGGGACGTAGGAACTTTCTGCTGAACGACCGAAGCTGCCACCCAAAGCGGTCATTTACCCGATTTTAATATTAATAATTACTTAACGGCGACTAACGACCTATTGTGTTGAAAAACTCGAAAACCTGATGAGGCGGAATTTCAGTCGGAAGAGTTTCTTTGCATAAGCGCGGTTATTATTTGGCACGTGAAACAATATGAAGATCTGTGTCCAGGGTTCGTGTATTTCTAATGCCCCCTATGTCTGAGAAATTAAAACTCGTCACAGAAGCCAAGGAACTTTCACTACTGTTAGAAACAGAGTTTTTCAACACTATCGGCCGAAAGTATGCGTTTAGCCAGGGAAGACTGTAGTGGTCTACTAAATATGCTGTAGGTTTACAGAAAGAAGGCAGCCGCCAGAAGACCGAGGGTTGCAC
>JBATIF010000022.1:0-4342 GCA_049667605.1 Gammaproteobacteria bacterium | reverse complement strand
GGCCTGGCCTCGGGTGCCGGGGTGCCCTTGTCGATGACCGGACGTGGCTTGCCGACAGATGCGGTCGTGCTGCAACCCTGCAGGAACAGCAACGCCACAGCACAAAAGAGAGCAAATCCTGCAAACGGTTTCATTCCAGCAACCTCTTGAACCAGTCAAACGTGCCCGGCCGGGGAGATTCGTCTCCTTTACAGGGTGCCGTTCCCAGTGGTGCACTGCTGCTGATAAAGGGTAATTGTACGGCATCCGCACACCCGGCATCCGCCAACAGGCCGCTTACCGGGTCGATCCAGTGATATTCAATACCTTCCGGCGCAGGTTGCGTCCAGCCCGCCTGGGTAAATTGCGAAAACAGGTCGCGCCACACCAGCAGGGCGCCGCTTGACCCGGTCAGACCGGTTGACTGGTTATCATCACGCCCGATCCAGACCACGCCGAGCCGCTCATCGGTAAAGCCTGCAAACCAGCTGTCCCGCAAGTCATCCGTGGTCCCCGTCTTGCCCGCCACGAAATGTTCCTGCGGGAAAGTCTGGAAGATTGCGACGCCGGTACCTTCGCGTACGGCATACTGCATGGCGTTGCTGATGAGCAGGTTAGCCGCGGGATCAATGACGGACTGGACACTCAGCGGGTAGCGCTGCAAGGGCGTCCTGTCAACGGCGAGTACCGCCGAGATGGCCCGCAATGGCATGCGGAAACCGCCACTGGCAAAGGTCTGGTACATGCGGGTGACTTCCAGGGGCGACAATTCGACCGCACCCAGCACCAGCGATGGATAGGGATTGAGTTGCTGTTCGATACCGAGACGTCGCAGGGTATCAATAACCGCGTCGAGACCCAGCGCCAACCCAAGCCGCGCCGTGGCAACATTATAGGAATGGGCCAGTGCACGGTACAGCGCTACCTGGCCATGGTCTTCCAGGTCGTAGTTGTGCGGTTCCCAGATATCACCCTTGCGCGAGGTAAAAGTCAGCGGGCTGTCATCGACAAGCGTGGCAAGCGTGTAGCGCTGCGGCTGTTCCAGCGCCGTCAGGTAGACCGCAGGCTTCAACAGCGAACCGACCTGGCGTTTGGCATTCAACGCCCGGTTAAAGCCGGCAAATCCGGGGTCACGCCCGCCGGCCAGTGCCAGCACCTCGCCACCTTGCACCGAGCTGATCACGGCGGCACCCTCAAGCGTACCAACCTCGATACCGCGACTGCTTTCCAGCGATCGCAAACGCGCTGCAAGCACCTTTTCGAGCTGCCACTGCACCTGCGGATCCAGCGTGGTAAAGATACGCAGGCCTTCCGTGGTAATATCCTCGTCACGATAGTCCGTCTGCAGCTGGTGACGCACCAGCTCGAGAAAAGCCGGGAAGGTGTTGATGGCCTTGCGCCCGATATCGCTGACCCCGAGCACGCGCTGTTTCGCCCGTTCGGCCTCCTCTGCATCGATCAGTTGCAACTTTGCCATCACGTCCAGCACCAGGTTGCGGCGGCTGCGGGCGCGCTCCGGATGACGGCGCGGGTTGTAATAGGACGGGCCCTTGACAAGACCTACGAGCAGCGCATAACGCTCCACCGTGAGTTCCGCCAGCGGGCGTTCGAAATAAAAATAACTGGCCAGGCCAAAGCCGTTAATGGAACGTTGGCCGTCCTGTCCCAGGTATACCTCGTTGAGATAGGCCTCGAGAATCTCGTCCTTCTCGTAATGCCACTCCAGCAACAGCGCCATGAACGCTTCGTTGATCTTGCGCAGCAGTGTGCGCTCACTGCTGAGGAAAAAATTCTTCACCAGCTGCTGGGTCAGGGTACTGCCGCCCTGCACCACGCCGCGCGCGCGAATATTTGCCCACATGGCACGTGCAATGGCCAATGGTGCGATGCCATGGTGCCGGTAGAAACCGCGGTCCTCGACGGCAATCAGGGCATCCGTCAGGGCCACCGGCACCTCATCGAGCTGCAGCAGCACCCGGTCTTCGTTATGCGACGGGTAGAAACTCCCCACCAGCACGGGATCGAGACGGGCAAGGCTGGTTGCCTTGCCGGTTTCCCCGTCGGCCAGCCGGGAAATGCTCTCCCCCTTGAAAGTGACCCGCAGGTTCTGCGCCGCTTGACTGCCGCTCCAGACGTCGAAAGGTCTTGTCAGCAGGTGAAACCGGTTGGCATTCCGGGAGTATTCACCGGACCTGGCGGGTGAGCGTACCGGGCGGTACTGCAAGGCCTTCAGTTCAGCCGCAAATTGATCCGCGCCCAGGGTTTGGCCGGCATACAGCTCCAGCGGACGCGCATAGACCCGCGCCGGCAGCGACCAGCGCTTGCCTGCAAACTGGTGCCGCACCTGAAAATCAAGATAGGCGATATAACCGGCCAGGAGTAAGAACAGGCCGGCAATCAGCCAGAGCCAGATCGAACGGCGAGCTGTCTTGCGGCGGGCTTTCCTGCGCCCGCGCTTGCGGCGCCTTGCCATAGAGCTTCCTAAAAAAAGTGGAACTGAAAAGTCATCAGATTAAGGTCGACATCTTACCTGATTACGCAAGGATTCTGCCAAACCGTCACTCTATCCCCGGGTTAGCCGAAGAGTATGATTTAGAGGGCCCCTCTTGACCGGGAAACCTGCCTCCGGACAGGCTGATAATGCAAGGGGGTAATAATTGAAATTATGAGGGGTTTAAATTCAACGCTCCAGCTACCCTGACGACCTGATCTGAACATTTCCTAGCCTCTCAGACGTGTTTTTCTTTTCAGCTATCAGGTATCCATACCTGGATGCCGATTTTGATTTCCATACCATAGCTACTGCGTTCTTGATATTCGATCCGGTGTAGCATCCCGCAAAAGAACCTTCTGGTGAAGCCGTTGGTGTGTCGATAAACTAGGGGCATCAGCACACTCCGTACAAGCGGGGGTCGCTGTTTGCAAACCATCGCTCGGCGTTCTGGCACCATGCGCAGGGCATATTTACCGGCAGGTTGTGATTCATATGTAAACCCTGCCCGATGTCATGGATTAGGCCTTATGTCACTCAATCGTCGCCGTTTCCTCCTTTGGTCAGTAACAGCAGGGCTGCTGGTCCAGTCACGACGCTTGTTGGCCGCACTGGTATCACCTGCCTCTCATGATGTTGATACACTCGATGCAGCGCAGTCACAGTGCCTTCGCGCCTGGTTCGACATCCTGTTACCCGCCGATGAGTTCAGCCCGGCTGCGAGCGAACTGGGGGTGGTTTCCAGCGTGGTCCGCAAGGCAGCCGGGAATCCGGGCTACCTCAAGCTGGTCCGGGCCGGTTGTCGCTGGCTGGACCGGCAGGCCCTGGCGCGTGGTGCGCAGGCATTTGCAAGACTTGATGGCCCCGAGCGCGAGCACGTGGTCAAACTGGCCGAACAGGCGACCATGAAATCCCTGCAACGCAGGTTTTTCGAACACACCCGCAAAGATGCCTTCCTGTTCTATTACACGCAGCCGGAAGCCTGGGGCATGCTGGACTATCCGGGGCCACCGCAACCCCGGGGGTTCATGGACCACACCCGACCACCGGCGGGCTAGGCGCATTGGTACAGAAAACCTGGGATGTGGTAGTGATCGGTTCTGGCGCAGGTGGCGGTGCTGCGACGCTGGCACTGTGCAATCGCAAATTGCGCGTGCTGGTGCTGGAGGCAGGCCCGGCTTATGACCCGGTTCACGACTACCGCCTTGACCGGAATGACTGGGAACAGGATCGCTTTCCGTACAAGGCCGGATCCAAGGGTCGGCAGACGTTCGCACCGCTGCAGCGACTCGATGACCGCCGGGATGAGCTGCGTTCCTGGAATCGCGTCAACGGTCGCACTAACAAAACCGACCAACGCCAACCACATGCTTACCACCATGTACGCGGCGTGGGCGGCTCTACACTGCACTTCACTGGTGAGGCGCATCGAATAAACCCGCAGGCCATGCGCATGCACAGCCGCTTCGGGGTTGCGGCAGACTGGCCGTTCGATTACGCGGCACTGGAACCGTTTTACTGCGAGGCAGAACGCATCATCGGTGTCGCGGGACCGGCACGGGACCCGGTGCGCTGGCGCAGCGAACCCTGCCCGCTGCCGGCGCATGAACTGAGCTATTCCAGCCGCAAGCTCGCCGCGGGCAGCAAGAAGCTGGGGATGAGCTGGGTACCCAACTACGTGGCGGCACTCTCGCGGCCCTATGATGGACGACCCGGCTGCAATTACTGCGGCAACTGTATCCGTGGCTGCCCGCGCCAGGACAAGGGCAGCGTCGATGTCACTTTCATGCGCAAGGCGCTGGCAAGCCGCTATTGCACGCTGCAGACCCGCTGCCAGGTTACTCGTATCGAGACCGGCCCGGAAGACCGGGT
>JBATIF010000021.1:0-8831 GCA_049667605.1 Gammaproteobacteria bacterium | reverse complement strand
GTCCTCAACGAGTTTGGCGGAGTCGAGGGCTTCGTCACCATGAAAGATGTGCTGACCTTCATATTTGGCCAGATCTCCGGGGATGTCGAGGGGCAGGAGTTGTATCACGAGCGCGACGAAGACGCCTACGAGGTGGATGGTGATATGAAGCTGACCGATTTCAATAACCTGACCAATTTCGGCATCGACGACCCGCGTATGACTACCATCGGCGGTGTGGCATTCCGCCATCTGGACCGCTTGCCCAGGGTTGGTGACAGCATCAATGTTGAAGATATCAGCATTTCTGTCCTCGAGATGGATGGACACCGGATTGCGCTTGTCAGGGTGAGCCGCGGTAACCGTGGTGACGAGGCAGTCGCCGCGGGTGCGCAGGTTGAATCCGCCATTGTGGAGCAAGTGCAGGGTGAGCTACGCGATGACGGCATCGAAGGGTCGACTGGTGAAAGCAACGTCACCGATGACGGGCAGTTGTTCGATGATGGCACACATCCCGGGTCAGCCGGGACGGTGGATGCAGACGGCAACCCTGAACAAAAGATCGTTCACTGAGGTCCGGAGAAACAGTTATGGATTTTCTGATTATATTACTGGTGATGGTGTTGCTGCTGCTGTTGAAGGGGTTCTTCTCGGGATCGGAAATCGCCCTTGTCAACTCGGACAAGTTCAAGATGCATCACAAGGCGAACCAGGGACACCGGGGTGCAAAGCTGGTGCTGAGGCTTTTCGAGACGCCGGATGTTCTGTTGGGGACTACCCTGGTCGGGACCAATATAGCGACCATTATCCTGACGACACTCGGGACGATGCTGATGATCCGCTCGTACGGTCAGCTGGGCGACCTGTACGCGGTGTTGCTGTTCACGCCGCTGTTCCTGGTGCTGGGCGAGATCGTGCCCAAGAGCGTCTATCAGCAGAAGTCCAACGAGATTGCGCCGGTGATTGTCTATCCCTTGCAAGTGTTTTCCATCGTGTTCTATCCGCTGGTGTTTGTCTTTTCACGCATCGCGCGGCTGTGTGCGCGCCTCGCGGGCGGCGGCAAGGCTGAGCAGAATGTATTTATTACCCGGGAACAGATGCGCATGGTCGTGGATATGGCCGAACGCGGGGCCAATGTGGACGTGTTTGACCGGGTACGCATCAAGCGCGTGATTCGCTTTGCGGAAACTTCCGTGGGCGAGGCGATGATCCCGGTTGCCGATATAACGGCGATCAACCGTAACCGTGATACCCGCAGCGCCATTACCCTGGTGCGCCGGCGCGGTTATAACCGGCTCCCGGTATATAGCCGGAATATCAGTAATATCGTCGATATCGTGACACTGACAACCTGGGACCTGATGGACCCGGATCTGCCGAACCGCCCCCTGGAAGAACTGATGAAACCGGCCCACTATGTATCACCTTACCAGACCATCGATCAGCTGCTGCCAGTGCTGCGCAACCGCGACGATCATATGGCCATCGTGGTGGACGAGTTCGGTTCGGCGGTTGGTATGATAACCATGGAAGACATCCTCGAAGAGGTTGTCGGCGAAATTGATGTCGGCTATGACTTCGAGGAATATCTTCCGCGTCGCAAGCGTAATTACGAGATGCTGGAAGAAGAGGTCTACCTGATGGATGCGCGCTTGCCAATTTCGGAAGTCAACGAGTTGCTTGGCACCAGTCTGCCGGCCGTCGAATCACATACCATTGGTGGACTGATGATGGCACGGCTGCGCCATATACCCCGTGATGGAGAGTCCATCGTGGAATCAGGCTTCAGGTTTACGGTGACAGAGGCAACCGACCGGGCTGTCGTGAAGATGCGCGTTGAGCCGGCGTGAATACTGCTCACCCCGGGATACGCCGGACCAGCCACGGACCGGCGGCCATCCGGGCAGCAGCGCCGGATACTATAATGAGAGCAACGCGAGTGTGTTCCACTCTCGCTGCCGCTATTGATACAGAAAATACTAACAAGCAGGGTGGAGGAAATCATGATTGATTTTTCCGAGGAAGAGGGCGTCATTGTGATGCTTATCCAGAGATTCGAGAAACAGAGACTTCCCAGGCTGGAGGCGCTCAAGGAGAAGACTGACAGCGGCGAACTGCTCAGCGATGAGGATATTGAATTTCTGGACAGGGTTATGCACGATGCCCAGCAGAGCAAGCATTTAATCGACCGGCATCCGCAGTGGCAGGCTTTTTGTACGCGGGTAGTGCACCTCTATGAAACTATTACGGAGAAGGCGCTGGAGAATCAAAAGGACTCGTAGTTCACAGACTTTCAGCTGCACTGCCGGTGCTTTTTTCAAGCCTGGCATGCAGCTCCTTTCCGGGGAACGTTGCCAGCGTTACCACGCGGGGCAGTTCATTACCGATTACTACCTCGGTGAGGTTGAGATTGTTGCAGGGCTGTGCGGAGTCGTCACTGATCTTGATGCCCATCCTGTTGAGCCTGAGTGAAAGCTTTCTCAAGCGGATGAAATCCTCCGGATTGCTGAACACCCGGGTCACCTGCCCCAGCAATACCTGCGGTGTCAGCAGCGGGGCATTCATCATGCCTTCCTCGATCTTTCCCAGTTCCAGGTTGGTTTCATCAATAGCGTGCGCAATTTTTTCGCCAGCCCGGGTATCCTGTTCTACTTTTCTCAGCTGTTGCCTGTAATGTCTGAGTCTTGCATGCAGCATCTGGTACCTGCTTTGCAGACGATGGCTGTCAAGCCGGAGTTGCATGATGCGCTCAAGCGCGTTTGTTACCATTCCCTGAAACAGGCAGCGCTTGAGCCCCTCGCGTGTTTCAGTTTCGCTTGATGCCGGTGAGTAAATCCTGTGATCCGAAAAGCTTACCGCAACTTGCAGGACGTCTTTTTTTAGCATGTCGCCCGCCAGTTCCATGCCAATTACGGTTTTCTCCGACCGCTGCATACACAGCAGGGCGCAGCAACACGCTTCATCGTCACGGATATCCTCCATGTAATCCTGTATCTCCGAACTGTGATGGAAAATAGATCGCAGGTCGTTAACGTTGGTAAAATACGCATTTACATAGGGGTCGGTTGTGAAAGTGTTGCTACTGACTTCTATGGGTTGAGGAATCTGGTTGACAAGGTCGTCGGAAAATTCGAGCGCAGAGTAAATTACATTCTGCAGTTTCTTTTTGTAACCGGGTGCCAGCCGTATTTTGCTGTCCGTACCATCCACCACGCTTTCCACGGTACTGAGGAGTTCAGCGGTCCGGGAGCGCTTCAGCGCCTTCTCTTGCCTGCCACGAAGGATGCTGTCTCGCAGCCCGGGAAACCTGTTGTCAAGGAAATGCCCCATGTGGATGATCCCCTGGTTTTCTCTCCACCGATGCGTATTTTTATTGGTGTTATGAAAACTCTGAAGAGACAAGTTCTGTCCCTTCAAAGTGTAGTATAGAATGCCTCGCCATAATTGTCATGCAACTATTTCCCGGTATAACAAAAAGGCGCTGTTTACACTGTAGTTACAGGGTAACGAATGTTCACAAAGTGGGCGGAGATGCAGGGCCGGATCGGGTTTTGTTGCCACAGGCAATGTGCCATAATCTTCGGCCATGATCGCACTGAAAACAAAGGATGGGGAATGAAAAGCAAGCGCAAAAACAAAACCATGGCGGAGCTGGCTGACCGGCATGTGCTCTACGAAAAATCCGTACAGGATGTTGCCGCGGAATACAGCTTCGTCAGCAAGACCTTTCGCAAATTGCGCGGCCGGCGTCCCAGGCATGTACGCGAGGATTTTTGTGGCACCGCCAGCATGTGCTGCGAATGGGTCAGGCGCAGCAAGAAAAATACTGCCATTGGTGTGGATATCGATCCGGATGTCCTTGCATGGGGACGCAAACACAACCTGTCCCGCCTGCAGCCGGATGCGCGCCTGCGAATCAGCCTGCTGCAGGAGGATGTCTGCAAGGTGAATACAGAACAGCCGATGGATGTGGTGCTGGCCATGAATTTCAGTTATCAGCTGTTCATGACGCGCAAGAAACTGGGTAACTACTTCAAAGAAGTACGCAAGGCACTGGACAAGGACGGCATTTTGTTCATGGATGCGTTCGGTGGCTACGAGGCCTATCAGGAAATCAAGGAAAAGCGCAAGTTCAAGAACTATAAATACATCTGGGAACATGCAAGTTATAACCCGATCGACGGCAGTATGCGTTGTCATATCCATTTCGCCTTTCCGGACGGGTCAAAATTGAAGAAGGCGTTTACCTATGACTGGCGCCTGTGGAGTTTGCCGGAATTGCGCGAACTTCTTGAAGAGGCGGGTTTTTCAAAGGTAACAGTGTACTGGGAGGAGACTGACCCGAAGAGCGGTGATGGAACCGGTGTTTATTCACCGGCCACAGTGGGTAGCGCAGACCCCGGTTGGGTTTGTTTCCTGATTGCAGAAAAATAGCCGGTGCATTTCTTGCAGCGGAGATATGAAGGTTTCATCTTGTAACCATGGCCAAGTTAATCGTAATCAAGCAGCCCGAAGGTGACCGCTCTCCTTTTCTGCGCGGGATACTGGTCCAGTCACTGGTAAATGCCGGACTGACCTTCGATGTAGCCTATGATCTGGCCCAGTCGATAAGACATGAATTGAGCGAAAGACAGGAGATCGAGACTACCGAACTGAAGGCCAGGGTGGCCGAACTGATGGAGCAACGCCACGGGCGTGACAAGCGCCGGCTCTATGAAACCGGACCAACCAATGAACCCGGTATCATCGTACATACACCAACACGCAGCATGCCTTTTTCTGCGGGCATACTGGCGCGCTCGCTGGAGACCTGCGCCATCCCTCCGGAAATGGCGATGCAGGGTGCGCGCAAGGTGTTTGCAAATTTAAGAAAGACGGGCCATGGGGAAATTGACCACAAGGGCCTGCGGCGCGTTATCTACCGCTGCCTGCGTGAACACTGCACAAAGGAAGCGGCGAATCGCTATCTGTCATGGCGCCGCTTTGAAAACAGTGGCATACCCCTGATCGTTCTGGTTGGCGGTACCACCGGCAGCGGCAAGAGCACCATATCATCCGAACTGGCTTATCGACTGGATATTTCCCGTCACCAGTCCACCGACATGATGCGCGAGATTATCCGCTCCTACCTGTCTCCGCAGATGGTTCCCACCCTGGGGTATTCAAGCTTCGAGGCCTGGCGCGGTCTGCCGGGAGCCGCTGATGGAAACGACCCGGCCACCGGGAACCAGGTAATTTCCGGCTTCCTGTCCCAGTTTGGCGCAATGAAGCTGGCACTGGAAGCAACCATCGGCCGTGCCATCGAAGAACGTCATCATTTGATCCTCGAGGGTGTCCATGTGGTGCCAACGGAAATGAACCTTGACGTGAAGCAAGGCGAGGCAGTCATCGTCCCCATCAAGCTTGCCAGCCTTGATAAGGAGTTGTTGAAGAAACAGCTTAAACGGCGAGGCCGCGAGAAGAACACGCGCCAGACCTCGCATTATCTGAAAAACCTGGATGAAATCTGGGAGTTGCAAGCATGGTTACTGAATGAAGCGGACCGGGCCGATATACATATTATTGAAAACTGGTATGTCGAAGATACCGTACGTGCAGCGCTGGATATTATTATTGGCGTGTTGATGAAGCAATTCCCCCCGCAGCCGAATGACGAGGTATGGGGTGAGTAACAGGCGGCCTGCTCATCTGGAGATAGAACGGAAGTTCCTGGTCAGGGGAAATGGCTGGCGTACCGATGGTGCAGGTGTTGCGTACCGGCAGGGTTATCTGTCCACGGCACCGGAACGGACTGTTCGTGTCAGGTTGGCCCGGGACAAGGGCTATCTGACTATCAAGGGGATCACTGTCGGCGCCACGCGGGCCGAGTACGAATTTGAAATTCCGGCTGCAGAGGCTGGCGAGTTGCTGGATAACCTCTGTATACATCCATTAATAGAAAAAACACGTTACCGGGTCGAGCACCAGGGTCTGACCTGGGAGGTCGATGAATTCGACGGCGACAATGCAGGGCTGGTCATTGCCGAGGTGGAGCTTGATGCTGAAGATCAGGCCATCATCCTGCCTGACTGGGTCGGAAACGAAGTGACGACTGATCCACGTTACTATAATTCAAACCTGATAGCCTGTCCTTTCACAAGGTGGCCGTCCGCAAGTAACCGCTGACAGTACAGCCAGGCACGGCTACGGGACGAGCCGCCCGACTTGAGGTTAAAGACGATGGACGGGGAGCGTAACGGAACCAGGCTGCAGGCGCGTCTGTTGGCGTCGGATCGCGCGCACGTCTGGCATCCCTACAGCGCAATCGGTAACGGCATGCCCGTATTCCCCGTTGCTTCCGCTGACGGTGTGCGCATCAGGCTCATCGACGGGCGAGAACTTGTCGATGGAATGGCCTCCTGGTGGTGTGCAATCCACGGGTATAACCACCCGACACTCAACAAGGCGATCGAGGTGCAGCTGGGGGACATGGCCCATGTCATGTTCGGCGGGCTGACACACCGCCCGGCCATCGAGCTCGCCGAACAGCTGGTAGCGCTGACCCCCGTGCCCTTGCAGTCTGTATTCTTCTCCGATTCCGGCTCGGTTGCGGTAGAAGTGGCGATGAAAATGGCCATCCAGTACTGGCGCGCCAGGGGCGTCACAGGCAAGAACCGTTTTGTCTCCCTGTTGCACGGCTATCACGGTGACACGCTGGGTGCCATGTCAATATGTGACCCGGTAACCGGCATGCACAGCCTGTTTGCAGACGTCATGCCGCAGCAGGTTTTTGTCGACAGCCCGGGTTGTCAGTTCGGAGAACGCTGCAGTGATGCAGCCTTGCAACCCATGATCGATGCGTTAACCGGACATGGCGACGAAATCGCAGCCGTGATTCTCGAACCAATCGTGCAGGGTGCAGGCGGGATGCGTTTCTACCCGGCGGACTATTTGCGCCGGGTGCGTGAATTATGTGACCGGCATGGTGTATTGCTGATTGCAGACGAGATTGCAACCGGATTCGGCCGCACCGGCAAACTGTTTGCCTGTGAACATGCCGCTATTGCCCCGGATATCATGTGCCTTGGAAAGGCGCTCACCGGTGGTTACATGACGCTGGCTGCCACCCTCACCACCCGTGAAATCAGCAATACCATCTCCCAGGGCGAGCCCGGCCTGTTCATGCATGGGCCTACCTTCATGGCCAATCCGCTGGCCTGTGCCACGGCGCTGGCGAGCATCCGGTTATTGCTCGAGTCGCCCTGGCAGGCGCGTGTGCAGCGCATCGAGCAGGGTCTGCGTGACGGGCTGGAACCGTGCAGGGGTTACCCGCATGTGACCGACGTGCGTGTATTGGGCGCGATTGGCGTCGTTGAGCTGCAGCAGGCGGTTGACCTGCAACAGGTGCAGCCCCTGTTTGTAGAACAGGGTGTCTGGGTCAGGCCTTTCGGCAGGCTTGTTTACCTGATGCCGGCATTTATCATCGATGATGCCGACCTGCTGAAACTGACGGATGCCGTTACCCGGGTGGCGGGGACAATTGCACAGGCATGTGAATGAAAAGGAAGAAATGCAGCGGAAAGCATCTGCCCGCATTGCGGGAAAGTTTAAACCAGCCAGATTCCGCAGGTTAACCTAGTCTTTCCGCAAATGGTCGCTTACCGCGATCGGCGTCGGATAGCTCAGCATAATAAGATAGGACGACACCATGAATGTAATCAGCGTGGATGCCTGGATCAGGTAGGATGCCCGTGTGCCTATAGCGCCCGCATTCAGGGCCAGCACGGCGATCAACAGGGAGAATTCACTCACCTGTCCGAGACGGACACCGATTTCATTTGACAGTCCCACGGATTCACCCGAGCCTCTCAGCAAGCCGGAGAATACCAGCGGTTTGGCGATGAGCATCAGTATCGCCAGAATCGCGGCGGGGATGAAGATCTCGGGCAGCATGCTGATATTGAAGCTTGCACCCAGCGAGAAAAAGAACATGATCAGGAAGAAATCCCGCAACGGTTTGAAACTTTCTGAAATAAACAGGGCTATCGGGCTTGACGCCAGCGAGACGCCGGCTATGAAGGCACCTATTTCGTAGGATAGCCCCATTGTTTTTGCAAGCTGCGCCATGCCGAGGCACCAGCCGATCGAGGTCAGAAATACATATTCCTGGATGGTGTCGAAGCGTTGCATGAGCCGCTGCAGTACATGGCGTTCGAACAGCAGCGAACCCAGTATCAGCACGGGTACCGAAATACCCAGAATGCCTATCTGTTTCCATTCCACACCCGCCTGTGTGAAACCTTCCAAAAATAACAGAATGCCGATGGCGATAATATCCTGCAACAGCAGGATACTGATCATGACCTGGCCAACATGACGATGGTGGAGGGCTGTAGTGGGGAGCAGCTTCAGTCCAATGATGGTGCTTGAGAACATCATGGCAGCGCCGACCAGGAGACACTCGGTCAACTGGAAGCCGAAGGCCCAGGCAATCAGGAAACCTGTGACGGCAAAACTGAGTGAACTGACAACGGTGACCACGCTGGCTTTACGGAACATGTGCAGCAGTTGGGCCGGTTGCAGGTTGAGGCCCAGCAGGAACAGCAGGAAAATGATCCCGATATGTCCGATTTGCTGGATGATCGAGGCATCATCAACCAGGCTGAGGCCCCACGGTCCGAGCAGGCCACCGAGCACGATATAGGCTACCAACAGGGACTGACGTGCAAACAGTGCGATTCCGGCAAGTACGGCTGCGCCGGTAAAGATCAGAAAAATCGAGAAGATAATGGGGTCGTCAAGCATTACAGGACAATGCTATAGACGGCAACGGGCAAATGAAAGTCCAGTGCCGCAACCGGCAAAAAAAAAGG
>JBATIF010000020.1:0-5582 GCA_049667605.1 Gammaproteobacteria bacterium | reverse complement strand
ATCCTGATGTACGGATCGTGCCTGCGCGGCGGCGATATTTTCGACGGCCTGGTCGACCTCTACCTGGTCTGCGACAGCTACGGGTCGGCCTATGCCGGCCGCGGCCTTGCCCTGATCAACTGGCTGCTGCCGCCGAATGTGTTCTATGCCGAACACGTGCATGCGGGCAGGACACTACGTTGCAAGTACGCGCTTATATCCAGCGCGGATTTCCGCCGTGGCTGCTCGACCCGCTGGTTTGAATCCTATCTCTGGGGACGCTTTGCCCAACCCGTGGAGATCCTCTACAGCCGGGACCGGTCCAGTCGCACTAACATTGAGCAGTGCCTGTTGCAGGCGGGCCGCACCTTCCTGCAGCGCGCGCTGCCGCGTTTGCCGGCATCCGCTGCGGTGTTCGAGTTGTGGCGGGGTGCGCTGGCGCTCAGTTACGCTACCGAGCTGCGCACCGAGCGCAGTGGCCGTGCCGCAGAGCTGGCGCAGGCATCCCTCGGGCATTTTGAAACCATGACCCGCCAGCTCCAGGGTACGCTCGATTTTCCTTTCAGCGTCTACGAGCTTGAACAGACACTGCATTACCGGGCCGATGTCCCCGGCTACCGACGAGCGTTTGGCAGGCTCGGCTGGCTCCTGCGGCGGGTGTACGGCAAGTTGATGTCGGTATTGCGACTGCTGAAGGGCCTGTTTACCTTCGATGGTGGCATCGATTATGTGGTGTGGAAGCTGGCCAGGCACTCCGGGCAGGAGGTGATCGTTCCGGACCGGGTGCGCCGCTTTCCGCTGCTCTTCATGTGGGGCTTTTTCTGGCGACTCTACCGGCGGGGGGTGTTCAGGTGAGCAGTAGAAAATCCGTCGCGTTTATTCTATAGTTTCATCCCGCGTTCCATGTCAGCTGGCCGTTTTATGAAGCATTGCGTTTTTATCCAGACCAACCACAAGCAGATAACCGGCGCGATCGTTGCCGAGCATGCCTTGCGCCGTTACTCCAGCAATAATGACAAGTTCGATGTGCAGATTATCGACACCCGTGATTACCCGTTCTTCGCCGCCCACGAGGGCCAGGAGTACTTGCGGGACGGCGTCAAGCGGGTCTGGTTGAATGACGACCTGCAGTCCTTTACCCCCACCCGCTTCATGCCGCCCAAGCTGATGGGGTATGAGGGCAGGGCAGTGGTCATCGATCCGGATATTTTCGCCGCGACCGATATCTGGGAGCTGTTGAGCCGGGATATGCAGGGCAAGGCCATTCTCTGCCGCATGCGCTCCGGCCCCAAGGGCCTGGTGGATCGCTGTTTTGCCAGCAGTGTGATGCTGCTGGACTGCGCCAAACTCAGGCACTGGGACGTGCAGCCGAAGTTCGAGGCCATGTTCGACTTCACCCAGGACTACCAGTCCTGGATCTGCCTGAAGGATGAAGCACGCGACTCGATCGGCTACTTCGAGAACGAGTGGAACGATTTTGACAAGTTCACGCCTGCGACCAGGATGTTGCATACCACCCGGCGCAGGACCCAACCCTGGAAAACCGGACTGCCCACGGACTGGCGCCCGTCTGAGCGCTTCCGCCTTTTCCCCCCCGCCGCCTGGGTGCTGCGCGCGCGGCGCAAGCTGTTCGGTGAATATGCCTTGCTGGGTAATTACAAGGCGCACCCGGACAAGAACCAGCATAACTTCTTCTTTGGCCTGCTACGGGAGTGCCTGGAGCAGGGCAAGATCACGGAAGATTTCCTGCGCTGGGAAATGGTGCAGAACCATGTTCGTCACGATGCCATGGAAGTGGTAGCGCAGACCCCCGAGCTGCCACCGGCTCCCCGGCACCCGCTCAGCTCGATCGCAACAGCTGCCTGACCCGGTCGGCCGTATTCGCCAGCTCCGTGTCCTTTGCGACCGGGGGTGGTACCGGGGTGTCCTCACCCAGCCAGTTGGCGCGCTGGCTGTCTATCAGCGACTGTTGAATCCGGGTCACATCCCGGCGCATACGGCGCGGCCCGAAGCGCATTGCGAAGCGGTGGCTGAGGGGCTTGTAGCGGTAGTTGTGCCGCAGGCGCCACCAGCTCGCGTCGCCGTCGCCCATGTCGAATATCAGCAGTGGCTTGTTCGTGGATGATGCCTCAGCCAGCATCGACATGCTTTCACCGGTGACCACGAATACATCCGCCAGCGCCAGCAGACCAGCATAGGGATTGTCTTTGCCCGTGCCGAAGCGGTAACAGTAGTGGGGCACCGAGATTTGCTTCAGCAATGCGTCGGTGGCTCCCTCCGGGGTGCGCGGGCTGTTGGATATCAGCAGTGAACCCCCGTGCTCCCGGGCCAGCCGGTCGCACTGAAGCCCCAGTAGCCTTGCCTTGGCCGGGGTGAAGACGAAGCGGCCGCTGTCGCCACCGACCAACACGGCGGTCCATGGCCGCGGTAATTCCTGCCAAAGGGGGCCGAAGGCGTGGCCGGCTTGCTGCAGTTCGGCGGGCAGCAGGCGGTGCAGGGGTAATTGATTGTGCAGGATGTTGTGCCGTCGGGGCAGGGAATACTGCGGGGTCGACACTATCAGGTCGAAATTCTCCAGCGGTGCCCAGGGTCGACCGATATGCACCAGCCGGGAGTGCCCTGCAGACTGGTGTTGAATCCAGTGCGCCACGGGTTCGTTGCGGCGCCCGGCCGTGATGACCAGTTCCGGCCAGGGAGGGGCCAGTTCACTTGAACGGGTTGTGCTGATGCCTGCGAGGCTGGCACGGGATCCCAGGTGCACCAGCAACTCCCACGGTTGGGCAACGATATGCTTTTCCTGTGTGGGATAGCCCAGCTCTGCTGCCAGCGCGCGTACCTGGGCATTATCCCCGGCTTTACGCCCCAGCAGACACCAGACTAACGGCTGCGTCACAGATATTTCCTCCAATTTCCCGACACGAGAACACGCCGGCCTGGGGAGTTTAACAATAACGCCGCTCCCGGTAGACTAGTCAATTCTCCAACAAAGAGATGAATCAGGGTGAAACCAACAGTTTTCATACACACCAACCACAAGCAACGCCTCGGTGCGCTTGTCAGCCGATATTCCCTCAGGCGAAATTCCGCGCATGCGGAGAAATTTGATATACAGCTTATCGAGACCCGTGATTTTCCCGTTATGCAGGAAAGGGAAGGCCAGCTGTATATGCGCCATGGTGACATGCGGCCCTGGTTGAATGACGACCTGCAATCCTTCACGCCGCTGCGCTTTGCGCCGCCCCAATTGATGGGCTACGAGGGCCGCGCCGTCGTCGTCGACCCTGACGTTTTCGCCGTCGGTGATGTCTGGGAGTTACTCGAGCGCGACATGGATGGCAAGGCGATTATGTGTCGGCTCAAGGGGCACAAGGCTGCCTATGCCTCAAGCGTCATGCTGCTGGATTGCGCGAAGCTGACTCACTGGCAGTTCGAGCGGGACTTCGGCGAAATGTTTGAGCCGGTGAAGCGGGACTATATGGACTGGATTTCTCTAAAGCTGGAGGACCCGGCCAGCATCGGCCTGCTCGAGAACAAGTGGAATGATCTGGACAGGCTCACCGGGGACACCAGGTTGTTACACAATACCAAGCGCAAGACCCAGCCCTGGAAAACCGGTCTCAATGTGGACTTCCGCCCGGCCGACAGAATTCAGCTGTTCCCCCCGCGTCACTGGCTGCGCCGCAGCCGCCGGGCCCTGTTCGGCGATTATCGGTTTGCCGGCAAGTACAAGCCGCACCCCGATCCGAACCAGGAGACATTCTTCTTCAAGCTGGTCAGCGAGTGCCTGCGAG
This sequence comes from Gammaproteobacteria bacterium, assembly GCA_049667605.1. Taxonomy (GTDB): domain Bacteria; phylum Pseudomonadota; class Gammaproteobacteria; order UBA9214; family UBA9214; genus UBA9214. Next base: position 1,812 of record JBATIF010000020.1, on the reverse strand, counting down.
AGGGAGAGATTTCCGAACAGCAATTGCGCGATGAAATTGCCAGCGGGCATTTGCGCCGGGATGCTTTTGACCTGATCGGTGCCTGAGTAAAACGGCTCACCGGGTGGTGTTGTCAGCTTCCTGTATGACGAGTATGCGACCCGGGTTCGAACTACAAGCCGGTGAATTGATTCGGGCATCAGCCTGCTGATAACCTTGGGCCCTTCAATGCCTCATGGCGTCTGATCTGGCACTGTGCGCAGAGCGGGTCTCAACTCAAAGCCGTTTACCCCCGGGATATCGTGAAACAGCATTCAGCGTTCAAAAAATGGTCAGTGAACGGATTCCTGATCCTCTCGTCCTTACTGGTTGCGCTGCTGCTGGCAGAAATCGGGCTGCGTCTGGCCGGAATCTCGTATCCGGTCTTTTCCCGATTCAGGTCGGACGTGGGTGACTCACTGCTGCCCGGTGCAGAAGGCTGGTACACGAAGGAAGGACGCGCCTACATTCGTATCAATTCGGACGGTCTGCGTGACACGGAGCACCCGATCCGCAAGCCAGCCAACGCCTGGCGTATCGCCGTACTCGGCGACTCCTATGCCGAGGCGATGCAGGTTGCGCTGGAGGACAGTTTCCCGGCAGTACTGGAGCATGAGCTCGGCAGCTGCGCGAGCCTGCAGGGTAAGCAGGTCGAAGTAATCAATTTCGGGGTTTCCGGTTACGGAACCGCCCAGGAACTGCTCACGCTCAGACACAGGGCACAGCAGTACCAACCGGATCTTGTGCTGCTCGCGTTCGTCACGGGAAACGATATTCGCAATAACTCTAAAGAGCTGCAGAAAGGCGGACGCCCCTACTTCGTCTTCGAGGACGGGGAACTGGTGCTGGACAACAGTTTCATGCAAAAGCGCAGTTCCCGCTTCAGGACCAGCGCGGCCGGCGATCTTATGTACAAGCTTCTTCCGCACTCCCGGGTGATGCAACTGCTGGTTTCGGCCAGGTCAATCCGAAGGCAGCGTGAAAAAAAGCGACGCGAGACCACGCAGCAGGAAGTCGAGGGTTATGAACCGGGCCTCGATGCTGCTGTATACCGGCAACCGGATACACCCGCCTGGAGCGAAGCCTGGGCTGTGACAGAAAGCCTGCTGCGCCTGCTGCACTCGGAAGTCAAAGCAATGGACGCGCAGTTATTCCTGACGACACTGAGCAATGGCATACAGGTCAATCCGGATGATCCGACGCGCGAGCGGTTTAAACAGGCAGTTGGCGTCAACCACCTGTTCTACCCCGATCGGCGCATCGAGACACTTGCCAATGAGGAGGGGATCGCCTTTCTGATGCTGGCGCCGCAGCTACGGGCGTGGGCAGAGGCAAATGGAAAATGCCTGCATGGCTTCTCCAACACCATGCCCTGCAGCGGCCACTGGAACGAGCTTGGCCACCGGCTGGGCGCGGAGCTCATGGCTGCGCGGATCTGCAGCGACCTCAACGGGAGACTACAATCCGCACTGCCAAACTAGCACGTTGCTTTTGCTGCTGACGCTGCTGAAGCTGCGCGGCGGCTTGCTTGACAAGGGTTTTTACGATACCTATAGTTTCGCGCCACGCAGCATACCGGGCACCAGAATAGTTACCCGCCGGATTCCGTATAGCCGCCAGAACTGTTGCTGGCTGCAAGCACATGCGAAGCGCCCCGGATAGCACTATCGAGGGGAGCAGAGGAAAGCTCATCTCGCTAATCTGCCGTGCATTACCAACAGGACTCGCCCTCGTGCTGCACTATTGCGATGGGCACTGGTATGTGAACTGTCCAGGTACCCTTTTATGAAACGC
>JBATIF010000019.1:0-11308 GCA_049667605.1 Gammaproteobacteria bacterium | reverse complement strand
AGGCGGCGTTTCTCAGTGGGTGCAAATCCCACCCGGCGATGTTGCTCCAGCCGGAAGCAATCGGAGCAGTCATGGAGGTAACGAAGTGGCTGAAGCCTCTGGTGTAGAGGGTCACTAGGTGACTTGGTGAGTGTGCAGGCCGCTTTACAACATATTCAATAAACATATATCGAAGGGCTAAAGGCGGAAAACCCTTCAAGTGACTTTAGTACCACTTGTCATTATTTGACAGAAATTGCTACTCCAGATGATTATCATATTGGCGCAATTCAAGAGTATTCAATCAAAGCATATAGCATGACTGGCAATGCGAATATTGGATTTATGGAGGCAGTACCATGGAGAAATTACGTCTGTTGGGAGTGTTGTGCATGGCTGTCATTGCCCTTGCCAGTTCATTTATGGGTTCAAATGACCCTCTTCTCTCGAATCTAATTAATGCCGTTTTTATAATCAGTTATGGAGTAATAGGAATTTGGCTGCTACGTAAAATTAATCCAAGTGAAAACATGGGCTAAGGCAAAGATGTAATCGTCGTTCTGAGAGTTGTCCCTTGAGTTTCCGCTGAGCAGCACAACGGCTACGCCCATAATTGCTGATTGCACAGCTAGGAGAACGTTCTTCCTAACTGACTTGATGAGCAAGGCAGAATAATCAAGCGCGGCGGCCTTCGGATCGCCGTTTTATTTGCGTGAACGGCAACTTTTCTACAAAGCGGACATTCAAGTCAGTACCCATGTAGGTCAGGAGTTGGCCGACAGTCGCCTCAAGAAGAAACCTGAATGACCGGATCAATGGGCTCTCCGAGCGTCGGGTTTGTGCCCGAAGTCGAACGTTCCTGAAGTGTTGGCCGCCCCGGGCGGGTCGGTGGCGGGATTTCAGTTTTTCAGGATTTCACACGCCTCGCCACCCGGTGTCGGACGGTCCCCGGAATTTCCCGCCATGGAATGCACCAAGGGATTCCGATCCCCCGGCCCCGGCGTCATAAGGCAATGTATTTTATGGAGATGGTGGGCCCGGAAGAACTCGAACCTGATGCCGTCGGATATTTGGGCCTGCTCAGGTCTCTGAGTTTTACTACCCTGAATGGATCAATGTTGAGTGCAAATCATCATAATCCTTTGCTCTGCACGATAGAGTGAATAGTTTCTTTGGCGTTTTCCAGTTGTCGAACACGTTTCCACAATTTGTCGGGAGCATGGTCATAGATTTCGAGTAACTCACTCCCGGAGAGCCAGACCAGTTCACGCCGTTTTTTGAAACGACCTACCGTGTCGGTTTCCCACTCCCGATTCAATACATCGATATCACGGTACGGAAATTCTATAAAGAACGTATGCCACTGCTTGGGATGTAGAGGGTTTCCGGGTGCCCGTCTACAACACCAATCCGGGTGAGCTGACAGTGTCTCATCAAAAAGTGCTTCAACGATGGGGATCTGATTCTTGACGCTTTCAACAGTTCGTCTTGCCTGCTTTACGTCATTGGAGATATACATCGTCTCGGTCTCTTCGACAAACTCCCGTACGGCGGTCTCCCGATAATTTTCTCCCTCTCCCAAGCCACCACCAAAGTCAATGAAATAGCCGACCTTTCTGCCTGTAAAGGTCTTTTGGAACAAGAAGTTTACTTCGCCGGCAATAAGAGCAAAGGGTATTACACCAGCACCCATCTATTAGCCACCTGTCGTGTTTATAATGCCTGAAATTTATTCCAGGTTGATCTGAGTTGTATCGAAGTATAGGTCAGACAGTCGAATCACGGCTGTCTATTCATTCCGCCACGGAATGCACCGAGGGATTCCTATGGGCGACCAAGGGACTATGATCCCTTGATCCCAATGACATAACACTATGGATAAGATGGGGATTGGTGGGCCCATTCAGCCATTTTTAAGAAAAATGTTAGTCTCTTAATGATAGGATAAAAAGTAATTGGTGCTGGCTAAAGAGTTGCAGCACCTTTAAAAACTGCCTCAACCCATGTGTTAAAACCAAGGCATAAATATACATGCAAATACGAGTTTTATTGAAATTGGTGCTTCCGGGTATTTTCTGTCTGGTACATGCCGTGCCTCTGGACGCGAATCATGATGGAGATGTCAATATCGATGGGGCGGTCGATGTGGTTGATGTGCTTTGGGGGCAGCAAGCCTTGCATGAAACGCGCAGTCTGTCTCCTGCGCAGGAAGCACATGGTGATGTGGCACCGCTGGTTTCAGGTATCCCGCAGCCGGATGGTACGTTTAACCTGGGCGATGAGCTGGTCATTCTCCGCATGGTGCTTGGTGGCCTGAATTTCTCTAGCCCTGGGAACCAGTTTAATGTCGGCGATTCTATCGGCGAAGGAGAGGCGGCAGACGGCACTATAGGTGAAGCGCATCATGAGACGGTCTGGTCGACCGGCTATAATGGCAGTGACAGTGTCAACAGCTTTAACGAGCGCTTCGAGGGTATTGCCGCTACCGATTATTATGAAAACAACGCCAGTCGTGACCTGCTGTTCAACCATGCCGTCAGTGGTGCGGAGATGGTTGATTTTGCCGCACAGGCCCAGGGTGTCGTAGCCGCATCTGTACAGGCGCCTTCCGGGGCGGCAGAAATGGTCGCGGTGTTTCTCGGTAACAATGACGTCTGTGCGGCAAGTCTGAATGCGATGACAGACCCCGGGATGTTCGAGGCGTACTATCGTGCCGGGCTGGATGTGCTGGCATCCAGCAATGCCACCCGCAATGCGCAGATTCACGTTTCCGGTATCCCTGCCATTTACTGGCTCTGGAACGCCAAACGCGGTGCGTTCTGGTGCAGGGTGTTTGCGTGGCCGTTCGTGCCCTGTGAAAACCTGCTGGAAAATCCGTCGGATGATTGTGAAAGCAGCATCTCACGTGAAGACCCGGATACTGTCTATTCGGGCGATGGTCCCAATTGCCAGCGCAGGAAAGCACTTCACAGCATCATTCGTGATATTTATAACCCAATCCTGCGCGATGTACTGGACGAATACCGCACGTCGGGCAAGTTGCTGAATGCCAGGTACACTGATATATATGATATCCGGTTTGACTCTCAGCACGTGAATGGCGGAGATTGCTTCCACCCGAGCACCACAGGCCATGCCTTGTTGGCGGAAAAAGAGTGGTGCAGAACCCATTGGGGTAACAGTGACCCGGCATGTTCCAACTGATGCTGACTGCTAATCAGTCAAGGGCTTCGATCTCATCGTGGAGATTACGATGAAACTACATTTTCACACAGTTGCGTTCCTGGTTATGTACTTCTTGGTATCAGGCGGCGCAGTGGCGGCCGATCACTTTCTGGTGACACCGCAAGGTACCCGTTATCAAGACCTGAAACCCGGTATGGGTGAGGCTGCCGAGTACGGTGATGTAGTTACCATGCATTTCGTCGGCTGGCTGGATGCTGAGGGGAGGAAGGGAAAGGAAATATACAATTCACGCCGGGAGCGCGAGCCGGTCTCCTTCGTTGTCGGTACAGACAGGGTGATGCAAGGCTGGAGTGACGGTGTCATTGGCATGAAGGCTGGTGGCAAGCGTCTACTGATGCTCCCCCCGGCTCTCGGATACGGGTCCAAGGGAGTCAAGGGCGTCATTCCTCCGGACGCAAGCCTGTTATTCGTAATTGATGTGATGTCTATCGAAAAATTACCAGATTAGTAGCGAATATTCATGGGGTCGGTGATGTGTTAGGAAGGCTATCTCCTGTCACCTACAGAAAACACCTTGATGCGGTTTTCCTGTTAGACGTCTGTCTTTGATGTGAATGATAGCTTCACAGCCTCCGGGCGCATCCGGAGTTCCCCGCAATGAGAGGCACCGAGGGATTCCGATCCCCCGGCCTCAATGACATAAGGCTATGAAATTCATGGAGAATGGTGGGCCCGCCAGGACTCGAACCTGGGACCGTGGATTATACGGATAATGAATGGCCCAATTCGCCGCTTACAACTATCAGAATTATATAGAGTTACCGCTTGCCTCTGCTGAACGTTTCGCACAATGATGCTATTCCGATGCAGCCGGGTTTGGTCCCGGCCGTGCTTCGGTTGAACACCGGACGCCGTCAGAGACTTCCTCATCTACCGCAACGAACCTCGGCCAAATCACCCTGTGTCCGGTTTCGCGGGCGTTGTGGTCAGGGCAACGAACATGGGCGTACCAGGTGGCCTGCCCCGATTTCCCGGCTGAGATTGGCTTGCCTCGCAAAAAAACCCTTAACATTGCGGGGTTAGGTTGGTGAGAATTGGCGGCATTATTAGCCAATGATTCGATCCTACTCACAACGCATGCTGCCACCATATTCAGGTTTCGTGCAGATTGCCGAGTCGGAGCGTGCACGGGCACAGAGTTTCGATGGTCTCAGCTGGGAAATCCAGTACCTGAATGTCAAAGACCAGGCGAACCGTCAACAAAAACGCGAGCAAGGCTATGGCCTCGACCGGGGCTACTTCCAGGTTGCCAACCTGCAGGATAATCAACTAAAACCCTATGTGTTGCCGTCCTGTCTGGACACCGCCGAGGTTGCAGATTGCATCAATGAGTTGTCGGAGTTCCTGTCTACAACGCAAGCACCGTTTCCCGCCGCAGATGTTTTTGAATACTGGCTGTTGGATGGTGTGGATGAATCACCCCTGGCTTTGATTTTCTCATGCTGCGAGGAAACACGAATATCGACATTTCCCGCGCATACCGAATGGACGGCGCTCCCGCATTCGAAGATGAAGATTGAAAACAGGGTGGAGGAAGAGGCGCGCAACGAAGCACCGGTCAACCACCGTTTTCAGTGCCTGGTGGCCAAACGGGCCGGTATCAAACCAAGAGCTGCCTGGTTCAAAAGAAGTCATGATGAAACTGATGTTTTTCCCTGTTTTCTGGTGCGGGAGGACTGGCAAGAGGAAGCGGACCATGACTTGTGTCAACGCTATCTTCTGCGCAAGGCACCGCGCTTGCTGATGCTGCAGGGTTTATCTCAACATGACCGTGAGCGACTGGAGATTGCTGCCAAACGTCATGTCATTGAGGTCGATCAGTATTTTTCCTTGTATCCGGAAGTGAATGATCATGACCGAATGTCGGCCATTCGGGTGGAAGCGCGATTACGACGCAACGCACCACAGCATTCCACAGCAAATGATAAGGAAAGAACTTCCAAAATAGCTCCGATGAGCAAGGATATGCGGATTTTCGATACCTAGTATTGATGCCGCCGGTTCGGTGCAGCCAGTACTGGTGTAAAACTCCCGCTTTTAGTTACACACATAATTAGAGTTTTCCAGCGAGTTTCGGGTGGCCAGATACTCCTGCGGAGTCAGTGTGGATTTGCGGGCTCGTTTGACCCAGATTTGCATTTTCGCGTGAACCACCTTAAGACATGCGTTTCTTCATAGCTTCAAGTAAGTAGAATTTCGTGGCCGGGTCAAGCTTCGACGCAAAAGCGGTTCAATGTTCAGTGCAATTCAACACTCACTACCCTGACCGCACCAGCACCAAAGCTGCATTGAGCTAGTACGTAGCTTCCCGTTCTATGAATACGGCGGCCGGTGGAATGTCACGAGCCACCGTCTTAGGTGCTCACATATCTGTGATTAGGGGACTGGTACATGAAAATCATGCACGGTTGTCTCTTGGGGGCCGCCTTTGTGTGACACGTAGGTTAGAATTCGCGCATGAGTTTCATGCAACACCTTCGAAGCTGCAACAACTTCCGGCCAGACGAATTCGTGCCCCTGATGGTGGACGATTTGCTGACGGGGAGAGTCAGACCGGCATTCGCAGAGCACCTGCTGGGTTATTCGGATGTATTCCAGGGCGACGCATCGCGTGGCGTGTTCCTCAATTCCTCCATCACCGGTTTTGACGAGCGGTCCGCCGCCGTTGCCGCGGTGGTCGAGGGGCTTGCGTCCAAAGGTATCGTGCAGGCGCCGCTTGGAGAAGCCTACCCGGTGACGCGCGGCAGGCGCGAAGAGGCGGTTTTCCTGGTGGATCGGGTGGCGGCAACCTGGTTTGGATTCAGGACCTTCGGTCAACACCTGAACGGATATGTCCGCCGCGGCGAGGAACTCCTCATGTGGGTCGGAAAGCGCGCGGGCGACCGGCGTATTTTTCCGGGCAGACTTGATCAGCTGGTGGCCGGTGGGCTGCCCCATGGCATCTCGCTGGCGGATAATCTGGTCAAGGAATGTTACGAGGAAGCCGGCATCGGTTCCGAACTGGCGTTGACGGCGCAATTTGTGGGGAGCGTGACCTATTTTGCACAGACAGAGAATGGCGCAAAGCCCGATGAACTCTTTTGCTACGATCTGGAACTGCCACAAGAATTTGTACCGTGCTGCACTGACGGCGAGGTGGAGGCCTTTTTCCTGATGCCTGTGGCCGAGGTGACGGAGATCGTAAGGACCTCGATGGACTTCAAACCCAATTGCAGCCTGGTGGTGCTGGATTTCCTATTGCGCCATGGCCTGCTCGATGCTTCACATGCCGAATACGCCAACCTCAAGCGCGGCTTGAAAATACCCTTAGCGGATGCGTTCGCCGTCAGTCCAGCCAGGTGACGATGTGTTGCGCTAAGTCGTGGGCTCCGTCTTCACAGACGGCCCACCCCCGCCACGGAATGCACCGAGGGATTCCCATGGGCGACCAAGGGACTCCGATCCCCCGGCCTCAACGCCATAAGGCTATGAAATTTAGGGAGATGGTGGGCCCGCCAGGACTCGAACCTGGGGACATCGGATATTCTACCCATGCTCGGGTAGCTGAGTCATCCCGCCCTATGATTCTTCGGCTCGGGCCTGCCGGGGCTCGTCGGGATGGCCCGAAAGAAAACAACCTAACGGATACGTAAGGATGAGCATATAGAAACGCCCCGGTAGGGGGCGGTGTCTCGCTGATGGGATTGCCCCATCTTACTGCTGCAGCGAGTGTCGCCTTGCCGGGGCGTACGAAGGGTGAATGAACGTTGCCCTTATGGCTTTGGCAACCTTACTGGCTTGCCCTCTCTTCTTTTCACCCTCCTATATTGAGTATAGCAGCAGATTCTCAGGTCGTTGCTTTGCAAGCCTGCCATAGCGCTTCAGGTGAAGGCCGCCCGGCACTATCAGTGGGTGCGGAAACTATAGTGGCAGGCCACACATGCACTGGTTATGTGCTGGTAGGCAAGCAGCGTCTTTTGCCAGTTGCCCTGCCTCGCAACCATTGCAAACTGGGTTGCAGCCTTGTGCAGTTCCCATCCTATTTTCCGCATTTCCAACGGCATATACTTTCCGGGCCGCATATCCGCGTTCTGGTACTTGCTCAGCAGATTCGGACCCATGCCGGCCGCCGCAACATCTGCAGCAGAGCGCAGATCGTTTTCAGACAGGTGGCGGTTTATTTCGTTCATTACCGCGAGATGATCAAGCATATCTCCCTGCAGTATCATGCGGACGTTTTCAGGCATCTCGACAAGAGTTCGCAAATCAATAAGCCGCGAATCAAGCGCTTCTACGCTACCATCTGCGTCACCTTTCTGTAACTCGCCGGGCACTGCAAACGGAGCTGATAGGACAATCAAAGCTACCAGACAGAAAAGTTTCCTGCTTGCACAGGCAACTCCTGATCGCGATTGGACGTTGTTCATAATTATTCCTTTTCCTGTTTCAATAATCCTTACAGAGCCGTGAAATTAGTGTAACTGGCGGCGTTGCCACCTTTTGCCCCGCCACTGTAGCATGCGGTCATGTTCTGAAAAATCCTTTTTGCCTGACTGTGGACACTCCTGGTTTTTGACCAGAACAAGTAAGACAAATGTAGATGGCCCTGCGAGAATAACTTTAAGCGGTCATTCTATTACAGCGATTACAGCGTTGCCCCACAGATGTACTATGAGAATCGAACAGACTGTGATGGTGGGCTTTTTGAAAATGTATCGGTATATTTTGTGTCATCTCTTGACCCACATCAACGTCGTTCCTGCCGCACCCTTGCTAGCCTCAGCCAATCGGTCACATAAGAATCAATCGGGCCGGAACATAAAAATAATGGGAGGGGATCACCATGAAGAAGTCACGTCTGTTGGGTGCTGTAAGCGCCTGTGTGTTTTCACTAATCACAACTTCAACAAATGCTGTAATCATAGTGCAAGACGCCTTATCCCTTGCTGGCGTTTCCCTTGAACTGATCAGCCCTACTGGTTTTTCAGAGTTTATTTTACTGAACGGAACTACACAATATTTTGTAGTTTACCCATTTGCGGAAGGCAGTGCAGTTGACGGTAATTTTAATGGCCGTGAAGAAGCGGCGACTGAACTGATTTCACTAAATCTTTCGGGCAATAGTTCTCTGGGCTCAATAGTAATCGCTCTTGATCCCTCATCCGCTTCCAAGGGTGGACTCGAGGAGCAAGTCAACATCAACACAGAAATCCTGGACGTGCCTCCGTTTACAACTGGACCGTTATTTGTTGATTCGTTTATCAACATATTTGTGGACATATCTATTGGTAGTCTAGTGCTTCACAATCTCGACCCAATACAACTTGCCGGAACTTGGTCCCAAGTACCATCAACTAACAATGAGTTCGTTGCAATGTTTGCTGATTTTGAGCCTGTTACCCTGTTTGATGAAAATGGTTTCGATACTGGGCTTGTCCTTGGGCCGGGACAGGCTGTCCCTGTCCCCGCAGCCGCATGGCTCTTCGGCTCCGGTCTGCTGGGGTTGATTGGGATATCCAGGAAAAAGCAGCTTAACAGTGGAAGGTCTGCTTTTCTCTCCAACCCGGACATTTAGGATTGACACATATAAACAATGGCTTAAGGACAGGAGTCGACCCTAGTCGGACGTTTAGCCGCTGCTTATATAATCAATGTCTTAAAGACCGGAACCGACCCAACCCAGACATCGAGGAATTTTGTTTAAGTGTCAGGAACGTACTGTACTCGGACATTTAAGGAGTTAGAGTGAACCGGCAATGATGTAACATGACAATAACTTATTGATGCTAATGGATGTCAAATTCAAACATGACCTAAGAGTCACATGACAAACCTGACTTTTTGGCCACCTAATTGTAGGCACAAGATTGCATGAACACTGACAACTCCAACTATTGCGTGGATGCAAGGCATAAGCTGATCAATATTGAATCGTCGGACCGGCTTACATCAGATTCGATCGGCGCTCTATCCGATCAGCCCAACCTGCTGAAGGCTTACCTGGACTCCGCACTAGGCAATACCTTTTCGGAGCTCATATTTCGCCTGACGCACGAAGTATACTCCGAAGAGAAAGCCTCTGAGTTGTGGCATCAAATCGCCACACACAGGGTCGGTCTCAAAGAGCGACTCGATCGCGACGTGGGTACGCTTGTTGCCGCACTGGATTATCTCTCCAATATTTCGGGAGACATCTCGAGCCCCAAGATCATGGCCGATTTGCGAATCGAAGAGGCCGCGGCCATGGCAACACGCGATTCTTTGACGGGGCTGTACCTGCAAGGTGTATTCTATTTCTCACTGGACCGCATGCTTACGGAGCATCTCAGGTACGACAGGTCCCTTTCTTTGCTCTTCTTGGATGTTGATGACTTCAAGCATGTCAATGATGATCATGGACATCAGGCCGGTGACGACGTGCTGTGCGAAATCGGTAGGATAGTCAGGGAAGCCATTCGCAAGGCCGATTTAGCTGCTCGTTACGGAGGCGATGAGATAGCAATCATTTTCCCGGAAACGGCGATTGATCAAGCCGCCGTAATGGCGGAAAGGCTTCGGGTAGATGTGTGCCGATACTTCGCGGACACTGGCCAGCATATCACTGCTAGCATCGGTATATCCTGTATCCACAAGCCTGATACTACAACGGCAATCGAATTGGTTCGTCAGGCTGATAAGGCGTTGTACGAGGTTAAGCGCAGTGGTCGGAACAGGGTCGGGACAAGTGCCTAACCAGAGCATCGACACGTACGGTTCAAACCGCGCCGCTTCGCGTCCCGGTCTGAACCGACGGTCGTTCTGATCGTTAGTAACGAATGACCGTAGTTGCGGAACTCCTGCCGTTCGCTGGTCGTCCGTGTAGGTCAGGAGTTGGCCGAAGGTACGCATTTACTGTTTCAGTCAGCAACCTGGATTCAAGAGATTAGGAGCGGCAAGTTTCTGCTCTAAACAGGACGTTTAGTCGAATCTAATATAAATAATCACTTAATGACAACTGTCGACCCTTTTACGACGTTGGGTTTTATCGCTCCAAATCGGACGTTGGTCACAATGTGGCTGACCGAGAGGCATGTTATGGCGCATATATCGCAGGGTCCCGTTTATCTGAGCCCGAAATTAGTGCGCGCGTTTGCCATCTCGCTGATTTCAGGATATTTTGCCACGTAATAATCCGTCAAACCTATAAATGTATAACGAGACGTGAGGTCTCGTTTATATAAATGTTAGGTATTCGTACCCATGAGCAATCTCGACGTTCCCAGCCCAATAGATTTACGAAACTTTTCAGATGCTCGCGAATGGGAACGCACGGCGCAGTCGAGACCGGGCCGCAATGCAATCTTTCAATCATTTGCTTCCGAGCTAAACACTTTATCTCAGAAGCCGCTTATCGTCCTGGAGTTAGGATCCGGCCCGGGATTTCTGGCCGAACACTTACTAAGATTATTGCCTGATCTTCGGCTTACACTCTTGGACTTTTCACCTGCAATGCACTCCCTCGCACGCACAAGGCTTGCTGAGTACCCAAGTCGAACGCGATTCTACGAGAAGGATTTCAAGGACGCTGACTGGATCAATAACATTGATAAGTTCGATGCGGTGATAACGAATCAAGCTATTCATGAACTCCGACATAAACAACATGCCACGACACTTCATCGACAGGTCAAGTGCGTATTGAAACCAGATGCGCCATACTTGGTCTGTGACCATTTCTATGGTGAGGGCGGTCTTTCTAACGCCAGCCTGTATATGACCATTAATGAGCAAGCTCAGGCTATTGTAAATGCGGGCTTTACGAGTGTTAAACAAGTCATACAAGCTGGCACCCTGGTGATGCACCGTGCCGCCTAACAAGCAGTTCGAGCTGACCCTTGACCGCTTCCTCGCGGCGCTACCGCTCTGCTCGTCGCCGTCAAGTGCAGCTCAACTCAAACGTTCAATGTCCGCTTTCACTGGAATTTCTGATTACTGAAGGTCGTGTTCTGGCGTGCGCCGTGCAAAGGCGGCGTTTCTCAGTGGGTGCGAATCCCGCCCGGCGATTTTGCTCCAGCCGGAAGCAATCGGAGCAGTCATGGAGGTAACGAAGTGGCTGAAGCCTCTG
>JBATIF010000018.1:0-5544 GCA_049667605.1 Gammaproteobacteria bacterium | reverse complement strand
ACGGATACCCGGAAATGGCCCGGCCGCAGGCGCTCCCCCCTGACAGGAATCAGGGCCGCTCCACTGCGCAGGGCCAGGCGGGCCACACTGGTATTGGTCAGTGCGTCTACGCCGAAAAAGGGTAATGGTTCCCCGCTGTCGAGCCGCGTATCCATCGCCAGGCCGATGCTGTTCCCGGCGTTGAGCTCGCGCAACAGCGGCCGGACACCGGCATACGTGGGCAGCAGCTTTACCCCGAAGGCCTGGCGCAGGCTGTGCATTATGTCCCGCACCCGCGGGTTTGACTCCTCTGCGAAGACGACGGTGATGGTCAGATTCTGCTGACGGGAAATCAGGTTAACGACCTGCCAGGCACCCACGTGGGCGGTCACGAACACACTTGCCCCTCCGGAATCGAAGTGGGCCTGCGCCAACGGGTCGATGCAGAACTCCAGGCGTTGTTCCCGCTCTGACCAGATTTTTTCGATATTGCTCAGCTCGGCAACCGCCATTCCGAGTTGCCGGAAAATCCCCTTGGTGGTGCGGCGCAGGTCTTGCTCATCCTGGTCAGGGAACGCGACAGCGAGATTGTCGTGCACATTGCGCGCCAGAGATGTATGCGGGCCAATCAGGCCGACTATGGCCGCGGCTACTGAAGACGCCCGTTCCACAGACAGCTGCCCGAAAAACCAGAACAGGAACCGGAACAGCTGTGCTTCCAGCCAGATCGAGGCCCTGCCCAGCGCAGGAAAAGCGCGGGCAAACTTTTTGGGCACCAGGTAGTACTCGGGCACAGATAGAAGTTTAGCGGCTTGCGCCCGTTGTTCCGAAGACGATATCCCACAGCGGTGAGCTGACACCGTAACGTCCGATTTCACCGGAGTAATGGTGCTTGAGATGATAGCGCCTCAGGTACGTTGCTACCGGATTCTTCATGGCAAAGTGATGGGCGGCGTAGTGGATATAATCATAGATGAGATAGCCGACGATAAAGAAGGCGCCGAAAGGCTCGATCCAGGGCGCGGGAATCACCAGTCCAAACAGGAAAAACAGCGCCGCCATGATGGGTATGGCGCCTGCCGGGGGCATAACCAGGCGGGTCTTGTCGCGCGGATCATCGTGGTGGTTGCCGTGGAACAGGTATATGAACCATTTGCCCAACTTGCTGCGCGCGGGGTAGTGAAACACGAATCGGTGCAGGCAGTACTCCGTCAGCGTCCAGGTGAATAGAGCGAGGACGCCGATTCCCAGTACCGGTAACAGGGGCAGGTGATGCATGGCAAGGCTACGCCACAGCAGCCATACTACCACCGGCGCCCAAAACAGCAGGGGTACTATGGGGTGAACGTGTGTGAGACGCTCCAGGAAGTCGTTCTCGAACAGACGTATGGATTGATGTGCTTTACCATGCTGCATAGGAATTTATTCCGACCCGGGCCGGGCGTTTTCAAGGTTGTCGGGCCGCGCCTTTGGCCAGATTCGTTTTGAACAGAACCATTCCTCCGGGCGCTGGCGTATCCAGCTTTCGAACAATTGGTGTAACTGATGCATCATATCAATTGCCTGATCGTTTTTACAGTCGCCCGGATTGGCGGGGCGCACCGGCGGGTGGAAGGTAACCCTGAAATGCGCACCCTTGATACGTTCCGCCTGGGCCGGAATCAGGTCGCAATCGAATTTCAGGGCCAATTTTGCCGGCATGGTGGTAGTGGATTTTTCACGGCCGAAAAAAGGTATCAGTTTGCCCCCGGCGTCGACCGGACGGTCCACTAACATGGCGACGGTGCGCCCCGCGTTCAGTCTCTCAACCAGCAGTCGTGCGCAGTTGTCGCGGGGTATCAATTCGCAATCGAGTGCAGCCCTGTAATCGAGCAACATGCGGTCAAGCCAGGGATTGGGAGGCGGCCAATAGAGTGCGGTATGCGCAATGCCGAGCCGTCCGATCGCGGATGCGATCAACTCCCAATTGCTCAGGTGGGCACTTACCACGATCGCTGGCCTGTTTCTGTCGCCAAAGGTCAGATCCGGATCGCGTACGATAATCTCGACCCGCTGGTCTTCCCGGTCATTGAGAATGTGGTCCAGGTGCGGGTATTCACTCAGAACCCGCCCGGCACTGGACCAGCAGGCTTTGGCCAGGTGTTTGATCTCACCAGGCGATTTCTCCGGAAATACGATTCGGAGGTTCTCTTCCATGATGGCGGTCTTGCGCCTCATCAGCAGCCCGATAATGGCACCCACCCTTGCGCCGAGAGAGGAGGCCGATTCCACGGGTAACAGGCGAAGGAGCCCAAGCAGGCTCCAGATGAGGGCGAAATCCACGCGCCACAGGAGCCGCCGCAGGAACTCGTGTTTACGCGCGATCCTGCGCAATGGATTGCCAACTATAAATTCAGTCAAAACCAGGCCTCCCTGGTTGGTTTCTGGTCAGCAACGCCCATCCCCCCATCCCCCGGCGTTTCCTCCATGGAACTGGAAAATCCGATTTCGCCAGTTCCACCCTTCTCAATCGCCTGGCGATCGAAAATGGAAGTGCATTCATGGCCGGCATTGATTTGCATCGATTCCGGGGGCAAACCAGTCAAGGATAACCTTGTGCTTAGCTTGAAATGAAATGCCCGGGTATGGGTTGTTGCCATGTTTTTGTGTGTCAAGGTAGCGAATCCCTGAGTTCCTCAAGCCCCTTCGACAGCCGCACTCGCGGCCGCCAGCCGGTTACCGCGGTGATTTCGTCGTTGTCCACGACCCAGTTCGGATGGCGCAGCTCCCGCAGCTTGGCCGGGGTCAGCATGGGGGCGTAAGTCAGCGCACGGGATAGTGCCAGATTGGCGCGGGCCAGCACATCCAGCAACGGGCCGGGCAGCCGGACGAGGCGTACCTTTCTCTGCCAGACGCCCCCTGCTATGGCCGCCATTTCATCCCAGTCGTAGCCACCGGGTGTACCATCGTCGAGGGTAAACGTGCGGTGTTGCAGGCGGGGCAATTCCAGGCAGGCGATAATGGCACTGGCCAGATCTTCCACGTGGATGAGAGAGACGCGTGCGGCAGGATCCCCGGGGACCGGCGCTATACCTCGCGCCATCCATAGAAAAACCGGCAGCATTTCCTTGTCACCGGGCCCATAGACAGCCGGTGGACGAATGATGGCCCAATCCAGATCTGCTGGCCCGTCGTGCAGGCATTGCTCCGCCTGATACTTGCTCCGGGCGTACCAGGACAGCTCTGGTTTGCGGGCGGCGAGGGAGGATATAAGGAGTAAGCCGGGTAATTCCTTGCGGGTGGCCAGCGCCTCGAGCAGATTCCGGGTACCGCGGACGTTGGTATGGTCGAAAGACTGTTGTGAGTTGCCGCGCACCGCGCCCGCCAGATGAATGACCACATCGCAGTTGTCAAGCAGGACCCGCAGAGCGTCGCTATCGTCCAGGTCACCCTGTACCAGGGTGACACCGGATGCAGCCAGATCTGCAGCGACTGCGGGGTTGCGCACCAAGGCGCTTACCGGGTATCCGTCTTCCCGCAAGCGCGTGCACAGTACCCGTCCAATGAAACCCGTGGCCCCGGTTACGGCGACCCGTCGCACTGCTGTTTGCAAGGGCTCAGGCTGAGGCCACCGTGATGCGGACTTCCTCAGCGACCTGGTGCAGGCGATCGCTGTCATGCGTCTCGATGAAGCTCAGGCGCGCCTTGGCCCGAGACAGCTTGCCGGAGGAGGTCTTGGGCAGGGATCGATTCGGCACCAGCTCCACATAGCAGTCCAGGCTGAGTTCCATGCGCACCATGGCAGTCAGACGGCGCACCAGGTTGCGTCTTTTGCCCGAGTCCTTCTCCCGGCACTGGACCTGGAGTACACAGATTTCATCGCCGTCCGGACCCGGTGCCGAGAAGGCCAGTGCGTCGCCGACACGCACCTCGGGTTGGGTTTCGGCACGGTGCTCTATATCCTGTGGCCAAATATTGCGGCCGTGAATGATGATCAGGTCCTTTTTACGGCCGGTGATGGTAATGTTCCCATCGACCATGTAACCGATGTCACCCGTGTTGAGCCAGCCGTCTTCGGACAAGGTGCAGCCGGATTCCTCGGGGAGATTGTAATAACCCGACATGACGCTGGGGCCGCGCACATGGATGACGCCGCTTTGCCAGTCGTGAAGCCGGTGCCCCTTATCGTCGCGGACCTCGACCTCATAGCTGGGCAACGGCTGCCCGCAGTTGACGAAATGGCGACCGCGACCGCTCTGCTCGCTTGCGTCCATCAGGACCACTTCATGTGCATCCGCCAATTGGTCGGAGTCCACATAGTGGGTAGTGAAGCCTTGTCCCAAGGGCGAAAAACTGATTCCCAGAGTACATTCCGCCATTCCGTAGCAGGCCGTGAAGGCGCGCGAATCAAAGCCGCAAGCGGCGAGTTTATCGGCAAACAGTTCAAGGGTCTGTGGGCGAATCATCTCGGCCCCGATGCCGGCAATCCGCCAGTTACTCAGGTCGTACTCGGCGATATCGGCATCCCTGAGCCGACGGGCACACAGATCATATCCAAATGAGGGCGCGAAGGAGATGGTAGCCCGCGTCTGGGTCATCAGGTTGAGCCATTTTCGCGGGCGCATGGCAAAATCCTTGGTATCCAGGTAATCCACTGAAAGTTGCGTAGCAACCGGCGCCAATACGAATCCAACCAGACCCATGTCATGGTAAAACGGCAGCCAGGAGGCGAAGCGATCGTTGGAGTCGATCCGCAGGCCGTCACCGATCATACCCTCTATGTTTGCCATCGCCGTGTGGTGTTTGATTACTACACCGCGGGGGAATCGGGTACTACCGGAGGTGTACTGGATGTAGGCGATATCATCAGGGTCGATGGTCGGCAGGGTTGCGGTGCCGGGCGGAAGGGCATGAAAGTCTTCAGGCGCGGCCACCATGCGCAAGTTGAGCCCCTCGCTGGCCTCCCGCAGGAACCTCAGGTAGCCCTCTGAGGCGACTGCCAGAGTGGCGTTGCTGGCCTCCAGCAAACGCCGCAGTTGTCCCACGTAAACACTGTGCGCGCCCAGTTTGATAGAGGTGGGCAGGGCAACGGGGACCAGGCCCGCGTACTGGCAGGCGAAGAAAAAACGGATAAATTCAGGGTCAGTCTCAGCGACCAGCGCCACTTGGTCGCCCTTTTCCAGTCCCAGGCTAAGCAGCTTACCCGCCAACTCGAGGCACTGCTCGCGCAGTTCCCGATAGGGGATGCTCGCATACATCGTTCCGAGACCAGTCGAGAAATTGACACCGGTTTCGCCCAGCGCTGCGTAATCCAGGGCCTCTGTCAGAGTAGCGAAATTGGCAGCCCGAAAAGGAAGCTCATGGTGTGTGGGAGTGGCGGCAGGTTCCAAAATCAATTACCTCTAGAAATTAATGCTCGGCGCAGCCAGCGTGCACCAAGTTTTGCAACAACAATCATCCGCGCCCCAGGTCCTTTGCTCGACGAACAAGCCTGGTTGTGCTTGCACTTTCGCGCATCCAGGTCATGCACTGTATTCGAGCGATATGGCGCTGGCACCCGCGTGCAGAATTGTCGCAATGGGTATG
>JBATIF010000017.1:0-2203 GCA_049667605.1 Gammaproteobacteria bacterium | reverse complement strand
CGGGCAAGGCTGCGTAGCGGCCTTGTAGATTCAACCCGGTGAGTGCTTCGGGGGCCCTTCTCTTTGGGTACTTTCTCTTGGGCAAGCAAGAGAAAGTACCTCGCCGCGCGGGCGCGAAAGCCCGCATAAAAACAATCGCGCCTGCAAGGCGCCCCTTACCCTATCTCGGAACCAAAACTTTCCAGGTAACGCTGCGCAAACTCTTCAGAGTTAAAGCTGTGATTCTGGGTGCCGTGATGTTCGATCTTGATGGCACCCATGAGGGCAGCGATGCGACCGGTGGTTTCCCAGTCCAGCCGGTTCATCAGGCCGAATAACAGGCCGCCGCGGAAGGCATCGCCGCAGCCGGTCGGATCATGCAGGTGCCTGGCAGGTGCAGCCGGGATGTCGATGCGCTTTTTGTCGGTATAGATATGCGAGCCATCCCCGCCAAGCGTGACGATCATGGCGTCCACCCGTTCAGCGATTTCATGCGGTGACATAGCGGTGCGCTCCTGCAGCATCTGGGATTCGTAATCATTCACACATACCCAGGTTGCCTTGTCGATAAAGTCCTTCAGGTCATCACCGTCGAACATCGGCAGTCCCTGCCCCGGGTCAAAAATAAACGGGATGTCGGCATCGGCAAACTGTGTTGCATGGTCGAGCATGCCCTGGCGGCCATCGGGTGAGACGATGCCGATGGTGATAGCGTCGGCATCACTGATGCTGTTCAGGTGTGCTGCATCCATGGCACCGGGGTGAAAGGCGGTGATCTGGTTGTCGTCGATATCCGTGGTGATAAAGGCCTGCGCTGTATAGCTTCCCTCGGCAACCTTCACGTGGCTGCGATCGATGCCACAGCCGTCCATCCACAAGGCATAGGGTGCAAAATCATCACCGACTGTACCCATCGGCACCGGACTGCCGCCCAGCAGCTTGAGATTATAGGCAATATTCCCGGCGCAGCCACCGAACTCGCGGCGCATTTCGGGGACGTAAAAGGAGACATTCAGGATATGCACCTTGTCGGGCAGGATATGATTTTTAAACTGGTCCTTGAATACCATGATCGTGTCAAAGGCAAACGAACCGCAGATCAATGCAGACATAGTGGAATACCCGTTATGATTTATTTAGAAAAATTCTGTCAGTACCAGCAACCACGACATGATTAACAGCGCCTGTTCCACGCCACTCTAACCCGGCCACCGGCCTTGATGCCTGCGAATACCGTCGTTATCGGGATCAGTTGCCATCGTTTCCCGACTTTTGCTGTAACCTCAACCGGCTGCCGGATTCCAGACCAGGTCGAGCTGCTTCGCGGCACGCACTTCATCGAGCCGGCGAACCGGTTGTGTATGCGGCGCCTCCTTGAGCAATTCCGGGTTGCTCTCCGCTTCGCCCTTGATCTTGATCATCGCTTCCACAAAGGCATCGAGCTCTTCCTTTGTCTCCGTCTCGGTCGGTTCGATCAGCAGGCATTCAGGCACCAGCATTGGAAAATAGGTCGTCGGCGCATGGATATTGTAATCCAGCAGCCGCTTGGCAAAGTCCATGGCCGTTATACCCAGCTCTTTTTGCTGGCGCTTCAGGGTGATGATAAATTCATGGGTCGCGCGGCGCCCGGGAAAAGCTACATCGAAACCGGCATCAACCAGCCGCGCCATCAGGTAGTTGGCATTCAGCGTGGCAAAGTCCGCGACCCGGTGCATGCCCTCGCGT
Organism: Gammaproteobacteria bacterium; assembly: GCA_049667605.1. Taxonomy (GTDB): domain Bacteria; phylum Pseudomonadota; class Gammaproteobacteria; order UBA9214; family UBA9214; genus UBA9214. The sequence continues at coordinate 499 of JBATIF010000017.1, read as the reverse complement.
CCGAGCATGCGCGCGTAGACATAGGCGCGCATCAATACGCCGGCATTTCCCATGAAGGTCGACAGGCGGCCGATGCTCTGCGGCCGGACATCTTCGGTGATCCAGTAATACTCGTCCCCGTCAAGGCCGACGATCGGCAGCGGTAAAAAGGGTTCGAGGCGCTTGCTGACGCCGACCGGGCCGGCACCGGGCCCGCCGCCGCCATGCGGTGTCGAGAAGGTCTTGTGCAGGTTCATGTGAATGACATCAAAACCCATGTCACCGGGCCGCACCTTGCCAAGTATGGCATTCAGGTTGGCGCCATCGTAGTACAGCAGCCCACCGGCCTTGTGAATGATGGCGGCAATTTCCTCGATACGCCGCTCGAAAACGCCCAGTGTCGAGGGGTTCGTCAGCATGATACCGGCCGTCTTCGGACCGACGGCTTTTTTCAGTTCCTCGAGGTCAACGTCGCCCTGTTTATCGGTCGGGATTTCGTGCACCTTGTAACCACACATGG
>JBATIF010000016.1:0-6282 GCA_049667605.1 Gammaproteobacteria bacterium | reverse complement strand
CTCCGGGATCGGCTGGTTCCCAGGCTGCGATACCGACAATACTGCCGGTCTCTGCTTCGGCCACCATCAACTCCAGAAAATCAAGATCATGCTGATGATAAAGGTAGAGCGGCATTGTCAGACGCTTCACACGCTCTGGGAGATCCCAGGTATAAATAGCACTTTCAATCAATGCGTTGACTTGTTGAAGGTCAGCTAAGCCCGCCGGGCGCAGATTCAGGGGTTTTTTTCCTGTGAGCGGTACCGCATTCGGGCGCAGGGGCAAGGATTGTTTACTCTGCAACATGTAATTTCTCCTGCTCGCCAAAGTCAGCTTCAAAGCGCACTTCCGTATACAGCTTGCCTTCAAATCGGGCATCTAGATTTACGCCTGCAGCGGTCTCGTGAACGTCGAAACCCTCCTGGACCCGGGGCCGGGTGTCCACGAAGCGCAGATACTCACCGGGCACCTCGATATCCATGGAGACGCGCATCGGGTAGTAACCATCAAGAAAGCGCCGCATAAACGGCCCGCCACGCAGACTGAAGCTGCCGTCCTCGTTGAATTCAAGCGTGCGCGAGCGTGCCTGGATGCATATCGATGCATCCTGTTCGACGTCAGTGAGTTGCACGCTGTGTCCCTCGACCCATGCCTTGTGTATGTTTGCAGAGGAAAGGATTTTCAGTTCTCGCACCCTGGTGTGGTGATATAAAACCTGGGTCCGGGGTACTGCATCGAGATGGCTGTGACACTGGATCATGGTTACCCAGCCGTTATCCAGGCTTTCCGGGTCGAGAATAATCCGGCTGTGGTGGTGATGGACCGGCGCCGAAGGTAGTTCACTCAGGAAGACGAGATCACCGCCGTTGACGGCAGTGATGCGGGCCTGCAGATCATCCTCAAACCAGCTGTCATCCAGGTCATCCTTGGCAGCAGCAACTGCCGGGACCAGCAGGATAATTAGTGTAAAAACGAGACGTTTGCATGGCATGGCGCTTGATCTCCGACTGGCAGTGCTTCCCTGCAGGTACAGTGAAAAAATTCATGGTTATCAAAATCAGTACGTTACAGCGCTTGCAGCAACCCTGATGTGTAGCGTGATGCGCGTGACTCCTCCCCCCTGTCCACTTATATAAAGCAACCGTAACACTGCCCGCGCCAGGGACTGGTTGGTGGAATACAGCTGTTGCAGCAAATTGTATAACTATTGTATAGTTGTTGTATAGCTTTATAAAAAGCTGGTACCACGACCTAGCCAATTTTTAAAGGAGATCCCGACATCGACAGTATCAAGAGCCCCGCTACGCCAGTACCGCGCAGCCGCTTTGCGCGCCTCGCCCACCTTGGCGGGCTGGCAGCCACGGTCGCGGGCGGCATGCTGGGAGAGGGCTTGCGACAGGTCGCACAGGGCAACCTGCCGCGCCCGGCGGACCTGGTCCTGACCCCCGCCAATGCACACCGCGTCGCCGGGAAACTGGCGGAGCTGCGCGGCGCGGCAATGAAAGTCGGACAACTCCTGTCCATGGATGCCGGCGAGCTGCTGCCTCGAGAGCTGGCGGCTATTCTCGACAGCTTGCGTGCCGATGCCAGGCCCATGCCGATGAGCGAGGTGGTCGCAGTGATGCAGCAAGCACTCGGCGAGGGCTGGGAAAAGAATTTCAAACGCTTCTCGTTTACGCCGATGGCGGCTGCATCGATTGGTCAAGTGCATTCCGCGATCACACACAGCGGCCGGCAGCTGGCGGTGAAGATCCAGTATCCCGGTATCCGCCAGAGTATTAACAGCGATGTGGATAACGTGGCCATGCTGCTAAACGTTTCACGCCTTGTTCCCGCCGGGCTTGACCTGAAGCCGCTGCTGCAGGAAGCCAAGCGCCAGCTTCATGAAGAGGCCGATTACCTGCGGGAAGCCGGGCATCTGCGACGCTTCGCGGTATTGCTCGAAGATGCGCCGGACTTCCTGGTGCCCGGTGTTGACGATAACCTCACCCGGGAAAACATTCTTGTCATGGACTTCCTCGAGGGCGAACCCATCGATTCCCTGGTGACTGCACCCCAGGCGACACGGGATCGCGTTACCGGCCTGCTGCTCGAGTTATTTTTCCGTGAGCTGTTCGAGTTCGGGGTGATACAAACCGATCCCAACTTTGCGAACTTTCTCTACCATGCCGGGACCGGGCAGCTGGGATTGCTCGACTTCGGAGCAACCCGGCGTTATTCCGGCACGGTCAGGGAGGCCTACCGGGGACTGCTCGGGGCGGCATTGCGCGAGGACCGCGCGGCGATGTCGGCAAGCGCTCAGGCAATCGGTTACTTCAGGGAAAATATCCATGCACGCCAACGCGCGGCGGTCATGGAGCTGTTCGTTCTGGCAACCGAGCCGGCGCGAACCCGCGGACGTTTTGATTTTGGTGCCAGCGACCTGGCCACGCGCATACGCGACGCCGGCATGGCACTTAGCTTTGGTGAGGGCTACTGGCACACACCGCCCGCCGATGCCGTATTCCTGCACCGCAAGCTGGGCGGACTCTACTTGCTGGGCGCGCGTCTGCGCGCCAACATCGACGTGCGCGCCATCCTTGAAAAGCATCTGCAGCGCAATCCGGCAACGGCAAATGCTTGAATGGCAGCCTGGTTAGCCGCCGCCCCCTCTCCCTGTTCAGCCTTACAGCGGATCAGTCGCTTTTCAGGCCCAGTTCCAGATCGAACTCAGGCGCACCAACCGTGACGATTCCCAGGTGACCGTCGACCGTCACCAGGTCGCCGTTTTTCAGTATATCGGCCGCGTTGCGCACACCGTTGACACAGGGGATGCCGAGCTCGCGCGCGATGATTGCGCCGTGGATGAGCATCCCCCCACGACGCTCGATAATGGCACTCGCCAGCGGAACCAGGTGCGTCATCGTCGGCTGGATCGCATCGCAGACGAGTACCTCGCCGAGGCGGAACTTGCCGAGGTCTTCGCGCCCGCGAATGCAGCGCACCCTACCGGTGGCGGCCCCCGGTGACGCTGGTTGACCGATCAGTTGCCGCGGGACCTCGCCCGGCGGCGCGCAAGACGACCCGGTTGCGGTTTCCTTGTCGATAAACTGCAGCGTTACCGGACCCGCCGATGGATCACGCAAGGCTTGAACGATCGGTCCGACATGCGCTTCGTTCGGACGTCTCGCACTGCCGAGCCTGCCATGCCCACGCAGCCGCTCAGACGCAATATCGATTGCCCGCAGCAGCTGACTGTCCAGCCGTGCCACCAGCAGGTTGTCGTCGTCCCGGAGTTTCCAGCTGACACGCCCGGTCTCGATCACGTCAAGCGCCTCAAGACGTCGTTCGGGGCCGACCGCGTCCAGCAATCGATTTTCCAGCAGCACAGCACTTTCATGCACCAGCAGGTTTTTGGCGGCCGATGGCTGCGGACGGCGTGATAACTCGATCAGGTTGCGCAGCATGGATTCGGCCTGGTCGCTCAGCCGCTCGTGGTCATAGGTAATGTCGAGAAACCGCTGGCTCATTTCCTCATACTCGCAGATGAAAGGCCCGGCACCGTCAACGCGTACTGTCAGCTGCTCGCGCAATGCGGACCAATGCAGCGAACCGTCAGACTCTGCAAGCAGGCCTTCAACGGCTGAACGCAGCGAATCGTTCTCTGCGAGCTGTTGAGCCAGCTGGCCAATGGCCTGGTCACGCTGCATGGCAACCAGCGGTTGATCGCGCAGCAAGTCAACGAATTCGTAGGGATCTTGCGGTTGCACGGCGTCGTTGTAATAGGTTGCGAGCCGGCGCACGCCATGTGCAAACGGAATGAAGTCATCCCGGTAGATCAGCTTCCATTTGGCTACCGCTGCGCTGCGCTCCTCGATGGCATCCGCCAGCTGCCGGTCTTCGAGTAGCTCCGGTTTCTCACCTGCGAACGCCTCACCCACCGCTTCAAGTTCCGGGATGAGCTGCCCGGCCACGCGCGTGCGCAGTTCTTTCAAGCGGGCATCGCCGGGCCGCAAGGTGAGGTACCAGGCACGATTTTTGTCCTCGTCGGGTACCGTGGTTGTAATCGGCCTGGCCTGCAATACCGTGAGCGCACGTGACCTCCCCGTCCATTCCATGTCGGGCGGCCAGCCAAACAGTTCTTCGATTGACAGCAATGTTTCCAGGATCTGCTCGAGATCGTCCGCTTCGAGCAGCGGAACGGCATGCTGCGCAGCGTCACGCTGACCGGGCAACCATGCGATGATGCTGTGAGTTTCCCGGTCGATCTCCCAGTGATCAGGGTCAACCAGGCCATCAACGAGCAGACTGCAAGGGCCAGGCACCGACTCGATGATGGCATGCTCCTTGCGCGTGTCACGCGGATCACGGCCAAAGGCAACCCCTGAGCAGTCAGCAGTGACCATCTCCTGAACGAGCACGGCCATGCGGCTGTGCGCGGGATCGAGGCCCAGCTCCTTGCGATAAAGCAACGCCGCATCCGACCAGAGCGATGCCCACACCAGACGCACGGCATCTTCCACGGCGCGCTGGCCGCGGACCCCGACGATGGATTCATGCAGGCCGGCGAAGCTGCGCCCGGCCGAGTCCTCACCGATTGCCGACGAACGAACTGCGAGCGGCATGGAAGTATCCAGGCCGCGCAGACCTGCAGCGACAGCTTCACGCAGCAACCCCGACAGCGGCTGGGCGAGAAACGCCGCTCGAATCCGCAGTGCGGCGTCCCAGATTTCTTCCCAGCGCATGGCCTCCATCGACTTGCGGCCAAGTTCCATCCGGATCGCCGTGCTGATGCCGGCCTCCTTGAGAAACGCTTCGTAGGCCCAGGTCGTCAGGCAGAAGCCTCTCGGCACCTCGAAACCGGCACGGCTGAGTTGCGCCAGCTTCGCCGCCTTGCCGCCGATAATCTGCTCGTCTGATTCTGCGTGCGTGTCGAGCGGAATCAGGAGCGGGCGGCTGGAATCCACTGGTTCACCTCCTGGAAACGCGCGACGTGCAGAAAACGTGCAACATCGATGCGAAACAAGGCACAGGTGGCGGCATTTACGAATGACTTCAGATACGGATGCCGGGTAACCAGCAACCCAGACCACTGGTCAAACTCGGCGCCGCGCTCGATCATCTGTGAACGGCCGGTGACGGTTACGGCCTCCAGGTCCATCAACTCACCCATGTTTTTCAGCCGGTTATCGATGACAAGTGCAACATGGTCACACTCACTGAGCAGGCGGTACTTGCGGGTTGCAATTGGTGTTACAAATATCGCGTGGCGCAGATCGTCCGAGAACGCAAAGGCCACCAGTGCTCCGTACGGCTGGCCCTCGCCCTGAACGCATAGCACCGCATAGGGTTGGCTATCAATTAACGCCCGGATCTGTTCGCGCACAGCCGGATCAGCTGTTGCAGCCGGTCTGGCGGCAATATCGTTATTATCGAGCAGCGGTTCGTCGGTATTTTTCATGCTATTGCTTTCAATAGTTGCCGGCGAGCCGGGTGAATCACAAGGGTTGTGTAATTGTAAATGCGCCGCGGATATCACCAATGCGATAGCCGGTTGCCCGGTCCTGAGGATAGAGTGCCTTGATCTTTTCCCCAAGCGCACCTTCAACCGTCTCGCCGTGGCAGGCCAGGCAGACTGCGGCGGTCGGGATCGCCTTCATGTAGCGAAACACCTTGTCACCATCCTGGGTGACGATCTCGTGGTATTCGAGGCTGGCAGGGGCCTCACCCCGGGATGTGCGCGCCTCGAAGTCATCAAGTACCTTGCGCTCCCAGTCATCCGCTGTATTTGCCGGGTTGCGTACCCTCAGGCTGGTGCGGGCGATATTCCAGCCCTTTTGTTGCGAGATCGCCGCAGCGATAGCCGGCGCCTTCGTGTTGCATACCGCAACCGCATTGACGGGGCCGCCCTCCTGCATTGCCTGTTGCAGGGTCCCTTTGAGGTTTTGCATGAACTCGAGCGATGTCGCCCGGCTGTCTGCTACCAGTTGCGCGGTATCCGGGGTGCTGCAGGATACGACAGAAAAAACCAGGGCTAATGTAATGAAAATTCTTGTAATCATAACCACTCCTTTGCCGCTGCTGCGGACAATAAAAATTCTCGGAGAACACATGCCCTCCTGATTAATTCAAAGCCGTCCCAAGGACCTCGTGAACGCCCGTGTCATTTGTCACTACCAGGCCGTGACTTCAGTGATTATGATCTCGATCAGTTGCACGACTTCCTGCACGGCTGCCTGTGAATTGTCGTCCGGCAATGTGAAAGGCCGGCGATAAGACAGGTACACATGCCCGGGATCACGCGTAAGTTCATAGACGCTGAT
>JBATIF010000015.1:0-2943 GCA_049667605.1 Gammaproteobacteria bacterium | reverse complement strand
AATCAGTAACCAACAAATGTTCATCAAACAGGCGATTCCTATTGCATAATCGCCATAGAATCTCCTACAGGTATCGGGTCGTGTGTAGGAGCGCCTTGCAGGCGCGATTACGTGCTTGTGTCCAAAGTGCTGATGCCTGATGAAATCCTCGAATATGCCTTGAAAAAATGTCTGAAATCCCATGCCTGACCTGAACGAACTGGCGCAACAGGTCGGTGAGCAACTGTCAGCGCAGCATCGGGTTCTGGCCGTGGCCGAGTCCTGCACCGGTGGCTGGTTGGCAAAGTGCCTGACGGACATTGCCGGCAGCTCCGGCTGGTTTGATTGCGGCTTTGTCAGCTACAGCAATGACGCCAAGCAGGCCATGCTGGGTGTCACCCGGTCAACACTGGAGGCTGCAGGCGCGGTGAGCGAGCAGACAGTCCGGGAAATGGCGGCAGGCGCGCTGGTAAACAGTGCCGCCGACGTGGCCGTGGCGATCAGCGGGATTGCCGGCCCGGGTGGCGCGATGCCGGGCAAGCCGGTGGGGACGGTCTGTTTTGCCTGGGCCGTGGAGGGCGGCGAGCCACGGGCCGAGACCTGTCATTTTGCGGGTGATCGCGAGGCCGTGCGCCGCCAGTCGGTTGCTCATGCCTTGCAGGGGTTGCTGAACGTCCTTGGACAGGGATGAAAAACGCCAGCGGCTGTTTTTTGCCCTGTGGCCCGATGAGGGCGTGCGCCGCGCGCTCGAGCAGGCTGCAAAAAAGACGCTGGGGAAGCGGGTCAAGCGCATAGCTGCGCACAATCTTCATATAACACTGGCGTTTGCAGGCGCGGTGAGCGCGCAGCAGCGCAGCTGCCTGGAGGCGGCGGCAGATGCTATCCACGGGTCATGCTTTGAAGTTTGCATCGACCGGCTGGGTCACTGGGCACGACCACGCATCCTCTGGGCCGGTACCCGTAACATCCCCACGGAACTAAGGTCATTGGCGGCTGAGCTGCAACAGGCCCTGGCAGGTTGCGGTCTTGAGGTTGACACACGCGCCTTCCACCCGCATGTCACCCTTGCCCGCAAGCAAAGCAGGGCGCCCCGTGGTGATGAATTCCCGGCGATTGCATGGTCAATCAGCCAGTTCAGTCTCATCGAGTCCGTCACGGACCCGACGGGTGTACGATATTGCGTATTGCGCAGCTGGACCCTTGGGAGTGGCTAGCATCTATGTGATAATTGCGGCGTCCGGCGAGCCAGGGATGGCCTCGCCATGAATAACTACCGGAGGAGCAGATGGAAGACAATAAACGCAAGGCCTTGAGTGCAGCACTGGGGCAAATCGAGAAACAGTTTGGCAAGGGAGCTGTCATGCGTATGGGCGATGTCGGCGCCGTACGTGATATCGAGGTAGTCTCGACCGGTTCGCTCGGCCTGGATGTCGCGCTCGGTATTGGCGGCTTGCCACGTGGCCGGGTCATCGAGATTTACGGCCCGGAATCGTCTGGCAAGACAACGCTAACCCTGCAGGTGATTGCAGAGGCACAAAAGGCCGGTGGTACGGCGGCGTTTATCGACGCCGAGCACGCACTTGATCCGGGCTATGCCGAGAAACTCGGCGTGAATGTGGATGACCTGCTGGTCTCGCAGCCGGATACCGGTGAACAGGCCCTCGAGATTGCCGACATGCTGGTGCGTTCCTCCGCCATCGACGTGGTTGTTATCGACTCGGTTGCTGCGCTGACGCCGAAGGCCGAGATCGAAGGTGATATGGGTGATTCGCACATGGGCCTGCAGGCACGCCTGATGTCGCAGGCACTGCGCAAGTTGACCGGCAATATCCAGCGTTCCAACACCATGGTGATCTTTATCAACCAGATCCGTATGAAGATCGGTGTTATGTTCGGCAGCCCGGAAACCACCACCGGCGGTAACGCGCTGAAATTTTATTCATCCGTGCGCCTTGATATCCGCCGCATCGGCGCCATCAAGAAGGGCGATGAAATCACCGGTAACGAGACCCGCGTCAAGGTGGTGAAGAACAAGATGGCGCCACCGTTCAAGAAGGCGGAGTTCCAGATCCTCTATGGCGAAGGTATTTCGCGCGAGGCCGAGCTCATCGATATGGGTGTCGAGCACGGCTTTGTTGAAAAGTCCGGCGCCTGGTACAGCTATGGCAAGGAGCGCATCGGCCAGGGCAAGGAGAATGTGCGCGAGTTCCTGAAGCAGAATCCGGATATCGCCAACGAGATCGATGGCAAGCTGCGCGCCAAGCTGTTACCCGGCAAGCCCGTCGCGGCGCTTGAAGAGGTGCTCAAAGCTGAAGCCTGAACAGGCGAGTGATGCGGCCTTTATCCGGAAATCCGCAATGGACTTCCTGGCGCGCCGCGAACACAGTGAAGCTGAACTAAGACGCAAACTGGCAACGCGTGGTTTCGATGCAGACCTGATCGAAACCACGCTCGCCGGCCTGGTTGCGGAAAACCTGCTGAGTAACACCCGTTTTGCCGAGGCCTTTGTGCATTCCCGTTACCAGCGCGGCTCAGGGCCGCAGAAGATTCACGCGGAACTGCGCGAACGCGGTATCGACGACGGCCTGATCGAGGAGAGTATTGCCGGCTACGACCAGCAATGGCGCGAGCGAGTCAGGGAGGTGCGCGAGAAGAAGTTCGGCGCGGGCCTGCCGGGCGATTACAAAGAGCGCGCCCGGCAGATGCGCTTTCTGCAGCAGCGTGGTTTCACCCCTGAGCAGATCTCGAGTGTTTTTAAAGAGGCCTAGCCATTCCAGTCGCGGATGAGATCCGCTCCTGCAATTTATTGAGTAGATGTAGGCCGGATCAAGCGCAGCGGATCCGGCAAGGTGGCACCGGATAGCGTAGCCGGGCTGGCGTAGCCGGGTCCGTCGCTACGCTCCTTGACCCGGCCTACCAGTTACTGTCGAACACTCCAATCGCGGATGAGATCCGCTCCTACAG
>JBATIF010000014.1:0-4832 GCA_049667605.1 Gammaproteobacteria bacterium | reverse complement strand
GGCGGCCAGCAGCCCCAGCACCGATTGCCCGGCAAGGTTGGCATCATCACTGCCGCGAAGATACCAGCTGGCGCGTGAATTGGAGAGCATGACTTCTCCCAGTGCATTGGTAACCAGCATGCCATCGGCCATGTTCGAAAGACTGTTGTCGACAAGGCGGCGTAACTCGCGCAACTGCGCGGTGGCTTGCTGTACCTGATCAATGCGGTCCTGTACAAGCTCATGTCTTCTGCCAGCAGCGGCTTCTGCGGGTATGGAAAACTGCTGCTGCAATTTTTGCAGTACCGCCAGCTGCTGTGCATCGGGGAGATGCGACGGCTGCCAGTTCAGTCCGAGGTGTTTTATATGGCCGTGGTGACTGAGTGTCGTCCACAGGTCGTTGCCTGTGCATACCCAGTCGTCTTGAGGTGTAGCGGTTGCTGTAGCTCCTGGTATTTCACCAGAGCGGTTTTCAATGCGGCCATCCTCACCGACCAGAATCCAGCTTTGCAGCGGAAGAATCTGTTGCAGGAAATCAAGGCTTTGCTCGAGCGAGGCTGTATGCCCGGTGGCCATGGCTGCCTGCTGTTCCTTCAGCCGGTCGAGTTCCTGGGCCAGGTAGCGCATCGCCTGTTCGAGCCTGCGCCAGCTCCAGAGTGGATAGCTCAACGCGATCGCAAGCAGGGCTGCGGTGGGTGGAAACCAGAGCTGCATCGTGGATAACAGCACAGCGGTTATCGCGAGCGTTGCAATTAACAGGCTGATGGTGACCAGCAGGTTGGCGCGCGCTGCCATGTAGGAGAACAGCACTGCCGGTAACATTGCCAGCAGCCCGGTTAATGCAAGCTGCCAGCCCTTCGCAAGCGGGGTAATATAAATATCACTGAGCAGGGCATCGAGGACATTGGCATTGATTTCAACACCGCTCATCGAGCGACTGAATCCGGATACCGGTGTGGGCAGGGCGTCACCAAGTCCGGTAGCCGTGGCGCCAATGAGCACGTACTTGTCGGTGAATGTGCCGGGTGTGTAGATCCCCTGCATGACTTGCGCGAAGGATATCTGCCTGAAATGCCCGGGTGCTCCGGCAAACGGTATCAACATCGGCTGCGCGCGCGCCCATACCATCATAGACTCCGGTTCCCCGGCAGCTCCGTTCTTTTGCGTGTCGGCAAGTGCCGGTAGCTGGCCGGCAATTTGCATCAGCGCCACACTCAGGTGTGGCCAGTGCGGATTACCGAGACCTTCGCGTAAAAACAGCCCGCGGGCAATGCCATCCGGGTCAAGTTCGATATGCACATGTCCGAGTGCGGCGGCCTGTTTACCGAGTAACGGCAGCGGCGGGATTTCGAGGGGCGGTGCATTGAGACGCGGTTGTTCCATGTATACCGGCAGTGCGACACGCCCGCTGTTACGGATTTCGCTTGCAAATTGCATGTCGCTTTCAGGGTTCTCCAGGTCAGCCTCGGCAAAGATAATGTCGTAGGCGATCGCGCGTGGTTGCTCCTCGGAGATCTTTTTCAACAGGTGGGCATGTACCTGGCGCGGCCATGGCCAGCGACCGAACTGCGCCAGGCTGTCCTCGTCAATGGCAATAATGATGATATTTTCCGCCGCGGGCCGGGACCAGAAACGCAGCTGCGAGTCGTAGATATTCTGATCCCAGCGCCAGAGCCAGCCCTGCTGCTGGAACACCAGGGCAAGACCCGCCATCAGCAATGCAAGAGTGATGTACTCGGGTAGTGTTCGGCTGGGTTTTCCGGGCGGCATTACAACAGCGGTGGATTAAACACGATCAAAGCAGCGGCCAGTAACGGGCAGACGGCACATAGATTTTATGGCTTTTTCCGAACGGTCCGGCGACGGCATGTTTATCCAGTGTTCGTGCGCGGAAATAATAATGTCCTGATGACGGTCGTGGAACCAGAATGTTCAACTCATCGAGGGTCTGCTCGGTAACAAGGTTGCTGAACTCCGGGTCTCTTGCCAGCTGAAAATGATAGCGCACGGCACCTTCTACAGGTTTCCAGGAGAAAGCTATTTTGGCTTCACTGATTTGTGGTGACGCCAGGTCCGGACCTGGCAAGAGGAGCTGTATACTGAAATTCTGTGCACCACTGAAGGGGCCCGCACCATCGTCTCCCTGGTAAGTTGCCACGCGCCAGAAATAATCTCCCGCCGCCAGCGGTTCCTCTGGCTGAAAGTACGGATCATGCAGAACACTCAGATCGGCAAGTTTTTCACTGAAGTCCGCATCGCGTGCCAGCTGGAGATGCCAGGCCGTGTCGGCAGGCGTCCTTGACCAGGTAAAGACCGGTCGAGGTTCATGGATGAGTGCCGCGTCAACCAGCCCGAACAGTACAGGTGGCAGCGGTCGCGCATCGACGCTGAATGCATGCGTGGCGTCGAGTCCCTCCAGCATGTCCTCGTCAATGGCGCGAACGCGCAGGACGTATTCCCCATCCGGCAGATCCATCATGGCGGCTGCCTGCTTGCTGGTGCCGTCTGCAAGCAGCCGGTTGAACCGGTTGTCAGCGGCAACCTGAAAGCGGTAGGCTGTCGCGTTTTCAACGCTCCCCCAGTTGAATTGCAGAGGCGGGCGGTCAAATACCGCGGTCAGCGATGACAGGTCCGGTGCCGGCAGTAATTCCCGTGGTGGTTGCGGAGGCTTGCCTGCCTCGGTAATGGTGCCGAAGCCGGCCGGCACCAGTTGACTGGCACCGCTGCCACTGACGCCGACCTTGCCTTCGATAACTTCGCTGCGTGCAACCGGTTTGTCCGCGTCTGCACTGACACGGAAGCTGGTGCCGCGCACGGCTGCCACGGCTGCAGGAGTGATGATCTGGTAACGGCTGCCCGGTCCCCGGGCAGGCACCACCCGGGTGTCAATACGGCCGCCCTGCAGACGTATGCGTGTATCGACCATGCCGGTTATGCCATAGGCGCTGAGACTGTCCATGACGACTTCACTGTCGGAGAGCACCAGCAGCTCGGAGCCGTCGGCAAAGAGAATGTTCAGGTTGCTATCCTCACCGGTTTTGATCCGATCGCCGCTGTGCAGGCGGGTATTGATGGTCAACGCCCGGCTGCTGCCATCGCTGGCGCTGACCAGCAGGGCCTCGCCCTCAAGCTGTACAACCAGGGCACTGGCCGGCTGATATTTAAGCCAGGCTACAGGAAATTTCAGGCGGCTGCCGGGTGGAATATTCTGCGGATCGGAAATATTGTTATGTCGTTGCAGGGGTTGCCAGTAGTCCATGCTGCTGAGGTGGATTTCGCTGAGATTTCGGAGGTTGTCTCCGGGGCGAACCGTGTAGATCCAGTCATCGGCAATTGCGCCGCCGCCAAGCAGCAGCACCAGAAGTACGGCGGCTAGCCAGCGGGTGGTAACGCTTTGCGCTCGATGCTTAGCGACATTATTTATTACAATCATGTAATTGTCTCACAAAAGGGCCATCCTGATTGTAGCAGGGCGTCAGGACGCAGCCGCTGTTTTGTTGACGGACAGGGGTTCCAGACGGTAACCATGGTTGTAGATGGCATTCAGTTTTACGCCATTGTCAGGATGGATGTAGAGCTTGTTGCGTATGCGGCTGATATGGGTATCGACCGTCCGGGTACTGAGTTCGCGGTTCGTGCCCCAGATATTTTCAAGGATGTAACTGCGTGACAGCAGGCGGCCCGGGTTGCGAAACAGCAGTAACGCGAGGTCGAACTCCTTGTTTGTCAGGCTCACCGTCTCCGCACCGATCATGACAAGGCGATTGACGATATCAAATACATAGAGTCCCTGTTTCAATGAGGTTGGCTGATCAGCGGCGGGTTGACTGCGACGCTCAAGGGCCGTAATGCGTGCCATGGTTTCATGTTGCTTGACCGGCTTGGTCATATAGTCATCGGCGCCATGTTCCAGTGCATAGACAATATCCTCTTCCAGGTCACGGCTGGTCACGAACAGCACCGGGATGTGCCAATCGATATTTTCGCGCACCCATTGCAGCACTTCCGGGCCCGTGGTATCCGGCAGGCTCCAGTCAAGCACCAGTAAATCAAAGGTATCCCGCTTCAGGGCGGCCTTGAAGTCGCTGCCTGAAGCAAAGGCACGGCACTCATGCCCGGCGTCCCTGAGCCATGACTGCATCAGCTCTACCTGGGCTGTGTCGTCTTCCAGAACCGCTATGTGCACAAATACCCCCGCAATGATCTATTTATCCTCATATAGTAATACTTTACACAAACAATATTCATATATCAGCGAAATCTGTGAACAAATGTTACCGTCCGCTGTTACAAGATCTTCAGCTGCAGGGGCTCGCCGGGTTACCCGTGTCGGTGCGGCAAGGCCCCGGGGTTGTTCGCGAGGGCGGTTCGTTGCGGCTACACTTGAATATACATTTGAGCGATCAGCGGGAGCAAGCCATGACTACATACGCTAAAAATCCTGTTTATGCCGGTGACCCGGAAATACCGCCGGGCAATCCAGCGGAGGTGCCACAACCGGAGCTTCCGCCGGGGATCCCGCCGGGTGGTCCGCCTGAAACCACGCCGGCACCCCCGCTGGAAGTGCCGCCCGGACGGCCTGTAGAGGTTCCCGCGCAGCAGCCCGACGAAAACTGATGCAGCCGGATGCGTCGCTGTTTCTTGCACCAATGCAGTTTTTGGCGGGTTTATGATGAACAGCTGACCTCTATATCCTCTGCCCAGTCCGGTGGCGGGGCGGCATAGTGGGCCATCTCCGGGTGTTCGTCGAAGGGTGTCTGCAGCAGCTTGAACAGCCGGTCAATCTCTGAATAGTCCTGCACCTGAACCGCCTTGTCGATGGCGATCTGTGCCATGTAGTTGCGCAGGATGTA
>JBATIF010000013.1:0-17041 GCA_049667605.1 Gammaproteobacteria bacterium | reverse complement strand
CTATAGCGCCTGCAAGGCGCTCCTACGGTAAAACGTCGCAGCAGTTCGCGCGACTATTTCTGTTTCCAGCCGCCGCCCTGGTCCAGGTACCACCAGCCACGCTGCGCATTATCGACCCAGCGGCGCGCGAAGGTGGTGCGGATTTCGGCCTCCCACTCCGGGTGTGAATTGGCCCGCGCGATCTCGGCATACATGGCCGCCCGGTCAAGATTCTCTTTTGCAACAAGACTCTTCACCCTGTTGCGATCCGCCAGTGGCACCAGCTTCTGGTCGCGTATCCGCAACTCGCCCGTATTGGCAATGCCGACTGCACCGGAGGCATAAAACGGCGCGAGTTCCCGGTGACGTTTTCCCATATCGGCCTGCAGCTGGCGGATTGCCGGCGTGTCCACGGAAAGGTCTGCCGCCGCATGGGCCGGGGTAATCAACCAGTCGAGTAGCGGATTTCCCTGCTGCACGGGCAGCGGCTGAAAATGATTCCAGGACTGCGGCTCCGTGCCCGGTTTCACTTTTTCACCGTAGACATCCTTGATGATGCGATCGGCGGCCTTCTCGGCGGCCTCTGCCGGGAAATAAACATTGATTGTGACGCAGGCTATGGTGAACAGTGCCAGTGCCAGCGCAATCGGTACGCGTATGGTTTTCATTTCAGGACCTCATTATTACAGGAATTGTATCCACCAATGACTAACGGATTCAGGTGCATAAGGTTAACACGTCACGCCTGCCGTGATGCCCTATTGTACGACGACATCCTGGCTTTTGGTGACCGCGATGATTTGTGAAACCAGGCTGTTCCAGTTTACCCGGTCGGCAAAGCCGATGACGTCCAGTCGCGGCGGGATGAACCGCCCCTTGACCAGGTAATAACCGTTTTCGGCCGATTCCACCCCGCCCATGGCGCAAATGCCGTTCTCCAGCCGGCAGCGAATGCCCAGCCGGTCATAGGGAAAATCCTTGAGGAAACGCAGGAAGCTGCGCGACAGGGCACCGCCGACGCCGGCGCCGCCGATATCGGAGATATTCTCCACGGCCTTCTGGCTGATGCGGTGGCGTTTAGCATCCCCCTTCGGCGTGGCAAACACCGCATCGAAGGCTGCCGGCCGCCACGATTCCATCTGCAGGCCATCGATCCTGCCTTCCAGGGTCCCTTCGATCTTGCCAAACGAGAAGGTATCGGTCAGCGTTTCCAGGTCTATATTGCGCACTTGCGCGTCCACCCAAAGCCGCGGCACCACCCCGAAGGGTTGTTCCAGTCGCAGGTTACGCAGCGTCACCTCCCCATCGAAGACACGCACCAGCAATACACCGCCGACCTCCAGGTTTCCCCCGGCATAGCTTACATTCGGAATGACACCCGAGAGCTTGCCGGAAAATTCCTGCCAGCCGAGTGCCCGGGTCAGCAGCTTCATGGAAACCGGGGTCATGTAACCATCCACCTGCCAGCGCAACGGTTCGCCACCGCCATAGGCAAGATCAAATGTTTCAATTTGCAGGGCGCCGTCAAGTACCGGAATATGGGTTGCCTCCCGCAGGTGCACATTGGCGGGACCGGCCTCGGCAGCTATCCTGGCAGGGCCAAGTTCGACCCGGTAGACATGACCGCCTGTCCACTGCAGCTCGGACGGCTCGGCCGCGCCGGCAGCAGACCAGCGAATCTTCGCCAGCACCTGTTCCAGCCCGAACAGGCCATCGCGGTCTTCCAGTGACAGGCCCTGCAAATCCAGCCGCAGCTTTTGCAGCGCATTGTCCTGCAGCATCAACGCACCGCTGGCACTGCCGGACGTCTGCAGGCTGCCCAGTGCCGTTCCGGTCAGCCAGGGCTTCATGTAGGTATCGTAGAGCGACGGAAATACCGCTTCGCTAATGTCGAGCTGCAGGGACTCGGCAATAAAGACCTTGCCAAAGGAAAAGCGGCCGGTACCCTGCAGGTCGATGCTGCCCGGATGATGATAGTCGAACGCCTGCACGCGCAAGCGACGGGGTTTATCCTGCCAGTCCAGCCGGGCCGTTGCCCGGATCGGCGTGGCCGGCACCTCCAGGTAGAGCGGATCGATATACAGCCCGCCCCGGTGGCCGGTCAGATCCAGCGCCAGTTGCCAGCCTGTTTTAGCCGCTGTTGCATCAACGCCAAGCGCGATGTCCAGGTTCTCAGCCGCCACCTCCCCGCTGGCGTCGGAGAACTCCTCCGCCTGCAGACGCAGATCCAGTGCCGCCTTGCGCAGCTGCGGGCCTGTCCCCTGCAGACGCGCATTGACCATGATGTCGGCCTTGCCTTCAAGTACCGGAACCGCGGCGCCGCTTGCCGCCAGCTGGGCCGTGAGCGGCTGCAGCGGCAGTCGTGCGCCCTGTATATTTACATCCCATCGCGCATCCACGGGATAATAACGAAAGCTGACTTGCAGAGTTTGCCTGCCATAGACGCTGGAGTTGAGCCGCAGGCGGGCAGCGGGACAGTCTATGTAGGCGGGCTGCAGCAGTGCACGACGGCATAACAGGTCCAGCCCCGACAACTTGCCCGGTAAGGCATCCAGGCTGGCAGAATCGGCGCTAAGCTGCAGGCGCGCGTGTGTGGCATCCAGCCAGCCGAGCTGAACAGCGACGTTGCGCGCCGCCATCCCGGGCCCTTCAAGCGTACCCAGTTTCAAGGCAACCGAGTCGTAGGCAAAGCTGTGCAACATGCCGAATGCCAGCAAGCTCAAGGCAAGCAAAAGCACAGCAATACCCCGTCTGCTGGGAAAGATCATTCAGGCAGGAAATACTCCGGTCGAGATATAACGGTCGCCGCGGTCACAGATAATCATCACGATGACGGCATTCTCGACCTGCATCGAGAGCGACAAGGCGGCCGCGACGGCACCCCCGGAAGAAACACCGGCAAAGATCCCTTCCTGCGCGGCCAGCGCGCGTGTCATCCTTTCGGCGTCGGCCTGCTCCACGTCAAACGTGCGGTCAACGCGATTGGCATCGAAGATGGCGGGTAGGTAGGCCTGCGGCCAGCGGCGGATACCGGGTATGGAAGCCCCTTCTGCAGGTGTCACGCCGACGATCTCGATAGCCGGGTTCTGTTCCTTCAGGTATTGCGAGGTCCCCATGATGGTTCCCGTGGTGCCCATGGAACTGACGAAATGGGTAACTTCACCGCGGGTATCACGCCAGATCTCCGGGCCTGTGCCCTCGTAGTGGGCGCGCGGGTTATCCGGGTTGGAGAACTGGTCGAGTACTTTGCCCTTGCCAAGCCCTTCCATTTGCTTGGCAAGGTCACGCGCACCTTCCATGCCGGATTCCTTGCTCACCAGCACCAGCTCGGCACCAAAGGCCTTCATCACCGCGCGGCGTTCGGCACTCATGTGTTCCGGCATGATCAGCACCATCCGGTAGCCCTGCATCGCCGCGGCCATCGCCAGTGCAATCCCGGTATTGCCGCTGGTTGCCTCGATCAGGGTATCGCCCGGCCTGATTTCTCCACGCGCCTCGGCATGCTTGATCATGCTGAGCGCCGGCCGGTCCTTGACGGACCCGGCCGGGTTATTGCCCTCGAGCTTGGCCAGCAGGGTATTGCCGGTGTCGCCCGGCAGGCGCTGCAAGCGCACCAGTGGTGTATTGCCGACTGTTGACTCCAGCGTTTTATAGACCATTTCAGCGATTCCTTTCTTCTCTGTGCAAGTGCGGACAGTATACCGAAGAACAGGATTTATCAGACAGCCGTTAACCGGATTGTCTGACACGCACCACATGGCCAGCCATCTGCTGTTCCATTACCATTGCCGGGGCAGGATTTTGCATAGTCGCAGCATGCCTCTTTCATGGACACCACGGAGTTGAAACATGCAAGGAAACCATCCATCCAGGCACCCCATCAGGATGATCAGGGACTACCTGCACAACTTGCTGCAGCGCTTCACAGCAACGCATACAGCCGCTGCACCGATGGCGCCACCTCTGCCCGAGGATGACCTGGAACTCGACGAGAAGCTGCGTTCGTTCCCCGGAGAAATGTTTGCGCACCTGTTGATTGAATTACCCGATCAGCGCAGCAGCCTGGCCGATGCCTACCAGGCCGGTGACCTGCCGCGGCTGAGAAATAATGTCCACCAGTTACTCGGCGCCGCCGCTTACTGCAATGCACCGGAGCTGACCACCAGCCTGCGTGAATTACGACTGGCACTCAAGTCAGACGAACAGGAGACCATCCGCTACTACTACCTGCGCGCCATCGACGTCATCGATGCTACCCTGAGGTATAGCGGCTACAAGGGTTAGCCGGTCGCCTCGCAATGATGAATAACCTGCACGAGGGAGCGAACAGCGTCTGGCAGGCCGGATCAGGCACAGCGGATCCGGCACTACATGCCGGGTCTGTCGCGTTGCTGCTTGACCTGGCCTGCACGTCTACGGGTCGTGCCGGTCAATAAGGAAATCCAAACGGGTGCAGGAGCAAGTGCCAGCTGGCGAACAACTGACCAGCGCCTATTCAAGCGTCTTCGAAAAGATAGCAACAAGAAAACCCGTCAGGGTCGCTATACCGATTACCGAGCCGCCCTTGAAACAGGCTTCCGGCAACATGGTTTCGGCAATCATGGTCAGCATCGCACCGGCGGCAACGCCCTGTACCAGCGCAAAGGACATGGGTGAATCGCCAATAAAGAACACGCTTCCCAGGGCAGCGCCAATGCCGGTGAACAGCATCAGCGAAGTCCACATGATCAACACCCGCCGCCTTGTAAACCCCTGCTTGCTCATGCCGATCGAGCTCGACTCAGGTCATGCCCGAAAATGTCAGCTGATTGACTCATATCAATGACTTTTCAATTGGCCTCATCTTAGCCTTGAGAAAGCCAGGCAAGCAGTACTTGAGCATTGGAGCGGCAGATGAGATATTCCAGACTACTTGTATTACTTTCACTTGTTCCAGTTTACACGCAAGGCTGGAATGGGAAGTTGCAAGTGGCACCGCTTAACGACCGGCAAGAACCCGGCACTGCAACCAGCATTATTCAAGGTAAAGACGCCAGGACCCCTTCAGCGCAGCACCTGACATGTCGTTTTATTCCGGCTGGTGTTAATCACGACAGCATAATCGTTATTTATAACGGCGCTGCAATAATCGCACGTCCAATACCCAAGGGGACAAGTGTCAGGGCTGGTTTACGTAATCCATTCTGGAAGTATCACGATGCAAATCCTAATGTGGGGCCGGAAAAAATAGATCTTGGCAACTACACATTAAAAGAAGCGTTGCAGCCTGGTCAATCTACCGCTATTGAAAGAGATTTTTCATCCTCTTCTCAATACATTAATCGCGCCTGGCCTTGTTTTGTAGAAAACATTAAGGCCCCTTGATAATAATTCCATGACTTGCCTTGAAACCTCTGATCTAGAGGGGGTTAATATTTGCAGGGACAACTCTTTCATGAGTCGCTCCCTTGCGCTGCAGGTCCGGGTTTGATTGCCAGCCCCAGGTGGATCTTCGATAATTGTATACTTGGCCTGGTGTCAGTCCCTGGCCGGTATCAGCAGCCTGTCTCCTGTTGTGCACAGGTTCACGGCAACCCGCCAGCGACAAAAACCAATCTGGCTGGAACAGACATGGTCAATTGTTGTCTTTAACAGTATCAGCTAATCGCGTGAGTATGTTATGAATCCAGGCATGGGCAGGAGGAGATGATGAAAGGAAATACATCTCCGAAAATCAAGCGCTTGATTCTTTCATGCTGCCTTGCTGTTCTCCTCCCTGCTTGTGGTGGGGGTGGAAGTGGCGGTTCTGCTGCACCCCCGGTCTCACCGCCCTCTCAAGCAACCACTTACACTTTAAGCGGGGATATTATTGCCACCGGGGGGAGTATTGTTGATGGGGATGTAAATGATCTTAATGCCCCGTTTATTCCCAACAGCACAATTTCAACACCACAGGATATACCCAATCCAGTTAATGTCGGTGGTTACGTTAATCAACCAGGTAATGGGGAGCCTGGTCGTTCCGCAGTAGCTGGAGATGTGACAGACCTGTACAGAATCTCGCTTGTCGCCGGCCAGCGGATTACCCTCATCATCGGTGATTCTTCTGTCGTAAATGACCTTGACTTGTTTTTAGGCACGATCGATGGTGTCGTCATAGACAGTTCAGAAGGGGTTGGTAATACAGAAACTATAATATCCTCGGTTACAGGCACCTATCTTATCGAGGTTTTTGCATTTTCCGGGGCATCGAATTACGTCCTGACTGTCAGCCAGGGAGCGCTTGCCGGTAATGTAGACACCCTGAGTACATTAGATGACTTTGTCCCTGGCGATATAGTAGTTCGATATAACGAGGCAAGCGGTGTTAAAACAAACAGCGCAACCAGTCTGTCCTCGAAAGCAAGCAGCGTTGGTCTGGCTGCCAAAGCCGGTGCAATCGACAGGGAAGTATTGCTAGGTCTTGACGGGAGCAAAAAAACAGATGGTGCATTACAGGCTCTGCAAAAAAGCCCTGCAGACACAGCTCAACCTGTTCTGATGCAGGGTTCAAATATTGATGCAAAGAAGATTGAAACGATCAGGATGATCAAGACATTACGAAAGCGCCCCGACATAAAATATGCAGACCCGAACTATATTATTCGGCCTCAAATTGTGCCGGATGATCAGTACTATTCTCTACAGTGGCATTATCCACTCATCAATTTACCGCAAGCGTGGGATGTTACAACGGGTAGCAGTGATGTCATTGTCGCCGTGATCGATACGGGTGTAATCCTGTCACATCCGGATCTACAGGGGAAACTGATACAAGGCTACGATTTTATACTGTCAGCATCAACCGCAAGGGACGGGGATGGCATTGATAACGACCCGGATGATCCGGGAGACCTGAACAATAATGGTTCTTCCACGTTTCATGGTACACATGTCGCAGGCACGATTGCTGCAGCTACCGATAATATGACAGGTGTTTCCGGGGTTACCTGGTCAACTTCGATCATGCCCTTACGTGTCCTGGGATTTCTGGGTGGGTCCCTGTACGACGTATCCCAGGCGGTTCGCTATGCCGCAGGTCTGGCTAATGACTCAGGAACCTTGCCTGCACAAAGAGCCGATGTGATTAATCTGAGTCTTGGAGGTGGCGGATTTTCCCAGGGGGTCCAGGATTTGGTAACCGAGGTGAGGACCCAGGGCGTCATCATCATAGCGGCGGCTGGCAATGATAACGACAACGCGCCTTTCTACCCGGCATCTTATGATGGCGTGGTATCTGTGAGTGCCGTCGACATAAACAAGGAGCAGGCATCGTATTCAAACTTTGGAGCCGGTATCGATGTTGCCGCACCGGGTGGTGACGGTACCCAGGATATTAATGGCGATGGCTACCCGGATCTGGTTTTAAGTACCATCGGAGATGATTCTTCGGGCAGTATTCAGCCTGTTTTTGGCTTCCTCAACGGGACGTCAATGGCCAGCCCGCATGTCGCGGGTGTTGCTGCCTTGATGAAGGCTGTAAACCCTGCGTTGTCTCCCGCGGTATTTGACAGTTTGCTATCCAGTGGGCAACTGACAGAAGACCTTGGCCTGGCAGGCCGTGATGATGTCTATGGATACGGACTGATTGATGCCCATAAGGCAGTTGTTGCTGCCGGGGGTCCGCCAGTAGCTGCATACATGGTGGTCAACCCTGCGTCACTTAATTTTGGAGCCATTGCTACGAGTCTGTCATTGACCGTTGAAAACAGTGGCAGCGATACACTGATAATCAACTCACCGACCGATGATGCAGCATGGTTGACTGTCACGCAGAGTGATGTCGACAGTAACGGCAATGGCAGCTATGCCGTCTCTGTCAATCGTACCGGTCTGGGAGCAGGAACCTATACCGCAACGATTACGTTTACCTCTTCTGCCAACAGCGTTGCCGTGCCTGTCATTATGCAGGTCAGCAATGTCAATGTACCAGCTGACACCGGTTTTCAGTATATTCTGCTGATTGATCCTGTAACGGGGGATGTACTGGATGACTATCCCACAAGTGCAATTAACGGCCGCTATTCCTATAGTTTTGACCAGGTTCCGGCCGGCACCTATCTGATTGTCTCGGGAAGTGATAGCAACAATAACTCATTTATCTGTGATGCAGGAGAGTCGTGCGGTGCGTATCTTACCCTTGAGCAGCCATCGGAAATCGATGTGAATGCAGATCAATCACTGGGTGATTTCCCCAGCGCCTATATCACAGGTTTTTCTGCACTGGCGGCTGAATCAGGCAAAATCACCCGGCGAATTGTCACAACGCCGGATAATAAAAATGCGCAACACCAACTACAATAACGGGGCCTGCTTCCGGGTTGGCCTTCTGGCATTATTGCTCTCTGCCTGTAAACTCGATGGCAGTCCAGAACCCGTACGTGCAAATGTTGATGCCACTTTGCTGACACAGAGCAGCCAGTGCTGGAATAATGCCATGGCGCCATCTGTGGCATGGATCACCAGCCTTGAGGCATACAGATCGGCATATAACCAGACAAGAAGACACATACTGGGTGATGCCAACCCCCCGCCAGAGGTAGATTTTACTCACATGGGTGTAATTGCTGTTTACATGGGTCAGCATTCAACAGCCGGTTACCAGCTTGCTCTGGCCTCAAAGACTGCAGAACTCAGTAATGATGACGAATTGACCCTGTTGGTATCGTGGACAGAACCGCAAGCAGATACGTTACTGGCCCAGGTTATAACCAGTCCATGCATACTGGTTTCCATACCAAAACACGATTATTCGGTGATTCGTGTGGTAGATGAAGGCCATAGCGTTCGCGCATCCAGCAAGTTGCAGGACGATTAACTGGCTGGTGGGTAAATTAAACAATTTAGACGAGACGCATTCCTTATGCTGCAAGGCTTTTGGCCGAATGAATTCGGCCCTGCAACGGCAATCTATCCACTCAATCTGAGGAAGAGTCTTATCCTTTGATGCATATTCATTTCAAGGCGCATGCTTGCCTGCATCCAGTGCCTGGTCGATATCTGCCAGGATGTCGTCTATATGCTCGATACCGATCGACAGGCGCACCATGTCCTGACTGACACCGGCGGTAAGCAGTTCTTCGGCGTTGAGTTGACGATGGGTGGTGCTGGCCGGATGGCAGGCCAGTGACTTGGCATCGCCGATGTTGACCAGGCGCAAGATCAGCTGCAGGGCATCGATAAAACGGGTGCCCGCTTCAATGCCACCCTCGATACCAAAACTGAGAATACCGGCAGCCTTGCCGTCGCAGTATTTTTCGCAGTTTGCCCGGTATGGACTGTCCTTCAGGGCTGCGTAATTCACCCAGCTTACCTGTGGGTGCTTTGTCAGGTGCTGCGCTACTTTTTTCGCATTCTCGCAATGGCGTTCCATGCGCAGGCTCAATGTTTCCAGCCCCTGCATGATCAGGAAGGCACTGTGTGGTGACAGCGCGGCACCGGTATTGCGTAAGGGCACCACGCGACAGCGGCCAATATAGGCGGCCTCGCCCAGGGCCTCTGTGTAGACAACGCCATGGTAGGACGGATCCGGGGTGTTCATGATGGCAAAGCGCTCGGCATGCGCGGCCCAGTCGAACTTGCCGGAATCGACAATGGCCCCGCCTATGGTAGTGCCGTGGCCACCGATGTATTTAGTGAGGGAGTGAATTGCGATATCGGCGCCATGGTCGAATACCCTGCAAAGTACCGGGGTTGCGACAGTATTGTCGACGATCAGCGGCACACCGGCCGCATGGGCCATATCAGCCCACCTCCGGATATCAACGATATTGCCTGCGGGGTTACCGATGGATTCACAGAACAGGGCCTTGGTGTTCTCGTCGATGAGCGCCGCCACCTTGTCAAAGTCATCTGCCGCGCTAAAGCGTACCTCGATACCCTGGCGCGGGAAGGTGTGGGCAAACAGGTTGTAGCTGCCGCCATAGAGCTGTGAAGTACTGACGATATTGCTGCCAACCTCAGCGATAGCCTCGATGGCATAACGAATAGCGGCCATACCCGAGGCCACCGCCAGTGAGCCAACTCCTCCCTCCAGTTCAGTCAGGCGCTGCTCCAGCACTGCATTGGTGGGATTCATGATGCGGCTGTAGATATTGCCGGCAACCTTCAGGTCGAACAGGTCGGCTCCATGCTGGGTGTCGTTAAAAGTAAAAGAGGTGGTCTGGTAGATCGGCGTGGTCGCGGCATTGGTAGCGGGATCACCCGCGTACCCGGCGTGCAGTGCAATGGTTTCCGGTTTCATGCTGATAATTTCCTTTGTAGGTCAGTCTGTGGACTGTCTTGGTCTGGAGGCAACAGCTTAGCAAAGCATGCAGGGCTGGCAAGGCTTAATCATTAAAACGGTTGCATACAGGGACAATGCTGCATCCCCGATGCAGCACATGGGGATGCAGCTTATCTTAGAGGGTGTTCATCACCAGCCTGTTAACTGACTGTATCAACTAAAAGTTGTCCAGAAAATTGATTCCGGTATTGAAGATTCAGTCACGGACGTGTTCTGGCTGAACCGGGACTATTAAGCGTTGACCCGCTGAATATATTATAAAAAACAGGCACCGCCGTGCGGACTCAACCGCGGTTGCGTACCTGCATTGGTACCAGTCGTTGAGACATATCGACCGGGCTGTCAGCGCTCAACAGGCTCAGCAACTCGCTTGCCGTTACTGGCTTACTGTATAGAAACCCCTGCATCTCATCACAACCCATCGAAATCAAAAGCTCTCTTTGTGCCACAGTCTCCACGCCTTCTGCGATCACGCTGAGGTTGAGGCTATGGCCCAGTGCGATGATCGCCCTGGCTAGAGCGACATCATTCACATCCTGCGGGATATCACGGACGAAAGAGCGATCGATCTTGAGGCGATCGACGGGGAAGCGTTTCAAATAGCTCAATGACGAATAACCTGTTCCGAAATCATCAATTGCTATAGTTATACCGAGTTCCCGAAACGCATCCAGAATCTTCACTGCCCGCTCCGCCCGCTTCATCACAGAACTTTCCGTCAGTTCCAGCTCCAGGCAAGAAGGATCTAGCCCTGTATCTTCCAGGACAGCATGGACCTCCTCAACAATATTATCCTGCTCGAGTTGTCGTCCTGACAGATTGACAGAGATGCGAACTGGTATCAGGCCTTCGTCCTGCCAGGCCCTGGCCTGCTCACAGGCAGTGTGCAGGACCCATTTCCCGATAGCACCTATCAGGCCGTTCTCTTCGGCAAGGGGAATAAACCTGGCCGGGGATACCAGCCCCATTTCAGGATGCTGCCAGCGAAGCAGTGCTTCCACGCCAACAATTTTCCCGCTCTGTAACGATACTTGTGGCTGGAAGTGAAGGAAAAGCTCTTCGCGTTCCAGTGCCCGATACAGATTCGTCTGCAGAGAAAAGGACTCACTTAACCTTGCGGAATGCTCATCAGAATAGAAGTGGTAACCATTACGCCCGGCGCTCTTGGCCATGTACATCGCCGCATCCGCGTTCTTGAGTAGCGCTATTGCATCCCGTCCATTTTGGGGATAGGTGCTGATACCGATACTGGCCGACACGAATAACTCTTTTCCATCGATGTCGAAAGGTTTCGCCAACTCATCAAGGATTTTCCGGGCAGCTGTTGCTGCATCGCGAACGTCATCCATAGACCCAAGGATGATAGCCAGCTCGTCGCCACCCATTCGTGCGATCGTATCTTCTTCACGAACAGATGACAGCAATCGCTTTGCGACCAGTTGCAAGAGCTGGTCGCCCACGGCGTGGCCCAGTGAGTCATTGACCTTCTTGAAGTGATCCAGGTCAAGAAACAGCACGGCCACATTAGTACTCTTGCGGGATGCCTGTTGCAGAGAATGTTCCAGGCGGGCATTGAGCAGTAGCCGGTTAGGCAGACCGGTCAAGGTATCATGGTGTGCCAAATAGTGAAGTTGCTCCTCGGACTCTTTCATCTGGCTAATGTCCAGAAATATACTCACATAATGCGTGAGACTTCCCTGGTCGTCGCGAACGGCATTGATCGTCTGCCATTTTGGAAAAATCTCGCCATTCTTGCGACGCCCCGAAATCTCGCCCTTCCATTGCCCATGTTGCAGGAGTGACGACCACATGGCCTCAAAGAAATCCCGATCATGACATCCGGACTTGAGAAAGCTGGCATTCTTGCCCAGGACCTCTTTCTCGGAAAAACCTGTGATATCTGTAAAGGCCTTGTTTACCGCAATGATGTTTGCATCGACATCGGTGATCACCACGCCTTCCGAGGCACTCTCGAATACCGTGGCTGACTGTCGCAATATGGACTCGGTTTTCCTCTGCGCTTCCACAAGGCGTCGAATTGCCCTGGTGATTCTCCATGTAACCAGCGAACCCAGCAGCAGCGCCACAGTTATTATCGTCAACAGGTGGACGGCGTTGCTGGCTTCCATTGCAGT
This sequence comes from Gammaproteobacteria bacterium, assembly GCA_049667605.1. Taxonomy (GTDB): domain Bacteria; phylum Pseudomonadota; class Gammaproteobacteria; order UBA9214; family UBA9214; genus UBA9214. Next base: position 4,624 of record JBATIF010000013.1, on the reverse strand, counting down.
CAGCTCTTTGTCGAGTTCGCCCCTGGCTATGGCGTGCAAACGACGCAGCTGCTCTATTGTGTGCACAAAACCGCCCGGCAGGGACGTCCCGGATTCGACGAAAGGCCTTGTGCCACTGGCAGCAGCTTCCTCCATCGCGATCTTTAAGCTGGTAAGTTGTCTGCCCGCCTTGTGAATTATGGGCTCGAAGCGGGCTTTCTGACCTGATACCGCTCCGTAGGCTTGATGCAGTTGGCCGATAGCCTGGAGGTACTTTTCGACCAGATAGACAGTATTGGTGTATTCACTTTTCGAGCGGCCCAGCCCCGCAGTACGCTGACTATGAATCTGATCATCGGCTTCTGGTGACAGCATGCGCAATATCTCTTCCTTTATCTGTGCACAATACAGCATGGTCTCCAGGTGGTAATGATCGGCAACTTCATCTAGCTCATCATGCAGCTTTTCATGCCAGTAAACGTAACCAATCAGGAAGCACGACAGGGCTACCATGGTCACCACCAGCAAACGAATATAATTGCGGACAGCAGAGAGTATGAAGCTTGATTTCGGATGGTAAGCGTGCATTGCTATAACACGTCCAGCCTGTCCATGACCTGTGTCAGCAATGAGAAGTCCTCGATACTGGCCGGATAGAATCCGATGGTCCCCATTCTCGACAAAATAGCTGCTTCTTCCGGGTTATCGGCCGAGAGTTTCAGAAACGCCTGCTGGATTCTTTCGCGAGCTACAGGGCGGATCCGGGGGTGCACCGCCCAGACGTAGTCAGGATAGGGTGGTGGTGTCCAGATGATCCGGATATCCCCCGCCTGGAGGCGACCATCTGCGAACATTTTGCTCAGGATTTCTGCGTTAACAACACCCGCGTCAACCTCACCATCGCGGACACGGTAGGCAGTGAGATCATGTTTTCCGGAATACTCGATACTGCCAAAATACTTCTCTGGAATTATATTACGCTGCGCCTGCAGGAAATGGCGCGGCATCAGGTGCCCCGAGGTGGATAGCCTGGAGCCAAAACTGAAACGTTTGCCCTGGAGTTCCTCGAGGTCCTTGAAACCCTTATCAGCCACCACGAAAACACTTGTAAAATTACTGTCCACGTCCCGCATGACCAGGGGCACGGCACCATATTCTGAACTGGCATTTACGAACGTGACACCGCCAAAATAGGCAAGGTCAATCTGGCCCTCGCCGAACTGTCTAGTCAATGATGCATAGTTTTTCGGGATGACCAGTTCGCAGGGTAGCCCTGTTTCCCGTGACAGAAACTCGAGCAGCGGCACATATCGCTCCCGCAGCGCCTCCTCGCCCTCGTCAGGCAGGATCCCGATGCGCAGGATGTCGATAGGAGGTTCTTTCTCCGGGACAGAACAGGCAGACAGCTGGAATGCCAGGCCGACACCGATGATCCAAAACAATATATCCCGCAAAACTGGATTTTCTCCGCATTAATCCACACACTTATTTGATGCCAGCCAGACACTTACGATCCCTCTACGGTTATATCGTCAGGCCGCAACATTACTTGATTTGTTGTCTGCCGGATCTGCACCGGGATCAAAACCACACGCGTAGAACGACCGATCGGTATCAACTTGAACACATCAGCAATGGCAATAGCCGGTGCGGCATAAATGACAGTTGGAGTACGATTTCAGGATGGCAATGTCCGGATTTCCGGACGGGTTCAACCGCTGAGTCCAGCACTTTATCTTGGCTGAGAAAAATGGAGTTTGGGCAATGACTTGCCGGACAGGAATCAGCTACACAGCAACCCGGCATGCGCTTCGAAGTTTATGCGCACGCCGCAAATACCCCATAAGCTACAACGCGCGCAGCGCGCTGGTCACTGGCTTGCGTGCCGCGTGGATCGCCGGGAACAGTCCACCCAGCAGACCGATGCCAAGCGCCCATAGCAGGCCATTCAGAATCAGTCGCGGCGAGACCTGGAAGGCAAACACCACCTGGCTGAAGTTCGCTCCCAGGGTAGATGCCGTGTAGTTATCGAACACCAGCCAGGCGATGCCGGCGCCGATCACGCCACCAAGAAGCGCCAGCAACGCCGCCTCCAGCATCACCGAAATCACCACCGGCGTAGAGGAAAAGCCGAGCGCGCGCAGGGTAGCGATCTCGCGCGAGCGCGCGGAGACCGCTGCGTACATGGTATTGAGCGCGCCGAACACCGCACCGACACCCATGATCGCCGCGATGGCCACACCGAGGATGCGGATCAGCCGGGTCAGGTCCTCGGACTGTGTGGCGTAATAGTCGCGCGTGCGCTGCACGTCCACGGTCAGGCGCGGATCGCTGCTCAACGCCGCCCTGAGCGTGTCGAAGGCATCGATGTCGGTGAGTTTCACAGTGACCGATTGATAGCCGTTGCGATTGTAGACCCCCTGCAACACCTCGGGATCGCTCCACAACTCCGACTCGTGCGCATCGCCCGAGGCGAACACGCCCACCACCGTCCAGTCCTGCAGGCCCAGGCGCACCGTCCTGCCGACCTCCAGCCCGGAAAACTCGCTCTGTGCGCCTTTGCCGATCACCAGTTCACGCTTGCCGGTCTCGAAGCGCCGGCCTTCGATGATGCGCGTATCGCTGCGCAATTCCCAGACCCGCTCGCCCACACCACGGATCTCGACATTGGCGTCGGTGCCGGAACTGCGCTTTTGCAGGTTCGCCACGACCACCACCTCGGCCGAGGCAATGGGGATGCCGGCGCTGTTTCTGAGTATGCCGGGGGCCTGCGCAACCAGCACAACATCTTCACGGCTGAGGCCGCTGTTGAGTTCGGCACTCGCACCCTGTCGGAGTACGATCGCATCATCCAGCCGTCCAGCCTCGGCAAGCACTGACTGAAAGCCCTCGCTGATCGCCAGCAGCGCAACCAGCACGCCAACCACGCCGGCGATACCACCGACGATTACCAGCGCCGAACCGAGTCGCTGGGGAATCGTCGCCAGGCTCATCCAGGTGATCTCGACAATCTGCACTATCCAGCGCATTCGCAGCCCCCCGTCAGTGCTCGTTCAAGGCATCGACAATGCGCAGTCGCATCGCCCGCCAGGCCGGTGGCAGACCCACCGCCACGCCCAGCAGCAGCATGATCATCAGGCCGCTCAGCCAGGATTGCGCGCCAACGGCAAATGCGCCGCCGCGGAAGGCCGCGCTCAATGCGCCGGCACCGGCCATCGCCAGCAGCAGCCCGATGCTGCCGCCGACAGCGGCAAGCAGCAACGATTCACCCAGCACCAGCCACAAAACGCTCTGGTTGGAGAAACCGATGGTCTTGAGTACCGCCAGCTCCGGGATGCGCTCGCGCACCGCCTGCGACATGGTGTTGCCGGTGAGCAGCAAAATGGTGAAAAACACCGCGCCCATGATCGAGCTGACGATCAGGCCGATGTCACCGATCTGCTTGACGAAATCCAGGTTGAACTGCTTCTCGGTCTGGGTCTTGGTTTCGGCGTCCGAGTTCGCGAACAGGCGATCGATGCCCTGGGCCACCTCCTGGGCGCGTGCGGGGTCACTGACCTTCACCATATACCAGCCGACGGTGCCCTGGCCGAAAGTGCGGCCCTCGTCGAAATAGTCGTAGCGGAAGATCATCTGGTCTTCCTGGTTGCGATCGCGTGCCTCGCGGGTTTTGAAAATACCGACCAGGTCGAAGGTCCAGGTGTTGTCGCCGTTCTTATGCGGAAAGATGGTTGCCTGCAGCGGGATCTTGTCGCCGATCCTGAAGCCATAACGGCTGGCCAGGTTTTCGCCGACGATGGCGCCGGTGCGGGTCTTGAGGAAGGCCTGTTGCTGTTCCTCGGGCAGCACGAACTCGGGATACATGTCCAGGTAGTTGGAGCTCACCGCAAAATTGGCGAAGAAATTCTTGCGGTCCTGGTAAATCCCGCCGAACCAGTTGGCGAACGCCACGTGCTCCACTCCCGGGACACGCTCGATTTGCGCCAGGTCCGAGTACGGCAGCGGCTGAATGATCGACAACCTGGAACTTACCACCAGACGGCCCGCGCCCTCCAGGCTGTCGCGCACGGTGAAGGCAACGCGTACCGCATCGAGCATGCCGAACAGCAGAAACGCGACGATGATCGACAGCAAGGTCAGGATGGTGCGCGCCTTCCTGCGCATCAGCGCGGCCCAGACCAGTGGCAGGAACTTCATGAGTAACAGCGGATCACGGCGCGTCACCCGCGAGCGTGCCCTTGTCGAGGTGCAGCTGGCGGTGCGCAAACTCCGCCGCCTTGGGATCGTGAGTGACTATCACAATGGTCTTGCCGTGCTCGCGGTTGAGCTGCTGCAGCAGCCCCATGATCTCGTCAGCCGTATGCCGGTCGAGGTCGCCGGTCGGTTCGTCGCATACCAGGATCTTCGGATCGGAGACGATGGCGCGTGCGATGGCAACGCGTTGTTCCTGACCGCCGGACAACTCCCCTGGCCGGTGTTGCGCGCGGTCCTCCAGGCCCACCAGCGTAAGCGCGATCGCTGCATTGCGCCTGCGTTCACGGCTGTTGAGCCGTGTCAGCAGCAGCGGCAGTTCGACATTCTTTTGCGCGCTCAGCATCGGCAGCAGATTGTAGAACTGGAACACGAAACCGATGTTGGACGCCCG
>JBATIF010000012.1:0-9900 GCA_049667605.1 Gammaproteobacteria bacterium | reverse complement strand
CGCTGGCGTGTCAACTGCCCGAGGTGCGGCGGCGTGCATGTAGAACATCTTGACTGGCTGGCAAAGAACCCTCGCTATATCCAAGGCTTTGCCATGCATATGGGCAAGTGACGAATTCCTTATCGCTTTGTACGCCTTCTGCTTTCATGAATGTCCTTGTAATGCAGGGCTGATATTTGCTCGGAAACGATGCCGATCAGGAAGGTAAACAATGACCCCAATACAAGAATGGCCGTCATGTTTGTGAGCCGTCCGAAGTTGTAGTAGGTGAAGCCGTAATAGGCAATGCCGGTAATAAACAGCAGTGCGCTGACAGGCAGAAAAAATCGCATGGGCGAGAACAACGCGCCGATCTTGAGGATTATAATCAGAAAGCGGAATCCATCATGAAACAGCCGGATATGACTTTTGCCTTCGCCTGCCCGGTTCATGGCCTTGATCGGTACGTAGCCGACCGCAAGCCCGGAACGAAAGAAGGCCATGGTGATGGTTGTCGGGTAGGAGAATTTATTCGGCAGCAGGTAGAGGAATTTGCGGAAGTGCCTGGCCCTTGCGGCGCGAAAGCCCGAGGTCAGGTCTTCAATCCTGTAGCCGGTCATGATTGATGCCAGCTTGTTATAGGTAGTGTTGCCGATCCTCCTCAGCAGTGAGGCATGCGTGTCGATCTGCCTGGCACCGACAGCCATGTCATAGCCACTATTTAGCTTCTCGATCAGGCGATTGATGTCATCAGGATTATGCTGGCCATCGGCATCCATGAAAATCAGGATATCGCCACTGGCATTCCTGGCGCCGGTCTTGATAGCTGCGCCATTACCCATGGAATAGACATGGGTGATGACGGTTACCTGGTTTTGCTCACATATTTCCACGCTATTGTCTGTCGAGCCGTCGTTGACAACGATAATTTCCTGTTCCGGGAAATTACTGCGCAACACCGGCAACAGCTTGCCGAGACTTTCGGCCTCGTTCTTTGCCGGCAGGATAATGCTGACGCTCTGGCTCATTGCCTGGTTCATTCCCTGTTCTCAAGAGTTGTCGATGCTTCAATCGTCTTGCGCCCGGTCTCGATGTCTTCCCGCAGGACGCGAAAATCCTCCTCGCTCCCGCTATGGGTGTCTGCCGCCATGAACAGCATCAGTTGCTGTTCAGCCGCATCGAAGTCATTCATTACCATCAAGAGATTGATCAGGTTTTTCCAGCGCTGCGCATCCTCTGGTTCGTATTCAACGGCTTTGTGGAACAGTTGGAGGCCTTTACCGGCATCCTCCCTGATGTTGATCATATAGTACCCGTATATCGTCACGGCTTCAGCACGCAGATGCCCGCTGTTGGCAAGACTCGGGTTGTCCAGGGTCAGGCGGAACATTTGCTCCATGATTTCGTGCGGGAAAATGCAGTGTTGTTTCATGCAGCCAGCCAGTTCATGCAGGCTGCTAAGTGTATTCGGTGTAACCGGGTAACGCTGCAGACGGTCAAGCATCTCGGTAAACCACTCCTGCCGCACGGGCCTGTCCAGCAGGTAGGCGACCTTGATCATGACCATGGCCGGCATGATCTCGGACTCGCCAATGCCGCGTGCCTGCTCAAGATACCGGAATGACTCATCAACACTCTCTTCACGGCCATTCAATGCGAGCCTGGCGTGGATACGCCCTGCAGCATAAACGGCGCGAAACGATTGCGGGTGGTGCATGGCCTCGAATATTGCGAACTTGACGTTGTCGGACCACTGGTCTGCGCGCAGCCAGGTTGTATAGGCAAACATGCAAACAAACAACAGTGGTGTGGCCAGCCGAACGGCCGACCCGAGTTTACGCATGGGGATTACGGCGATGGCACTGCCGAGGGCAAGAATTACTCCGAAATCGGCCAGATAATTGCGGTGTTCATGGGCAATTTCCAGGGAAATCACGGTTGATTCAAGGGCGTGAGCGCTGAAGAACCAGAGTATTCCGAGGCTGATTAACGGCTGTCTTTTCAACAGGGCAAGGGCACCGGTGAACAGGCCTGCAAGCGCCAGCAGGGCGTACAGGGTCGCCGGCGGCGAAAACAGGCCGCGTGACAGGACAATGTCGTCCTGGTAAAGCCCCAGTGAGCCGGTCGTCGGCATGAGCGTTAATTTCAGGTAGAGCATCAATACGCGCGCTTCGGTGAGCAGGCGTTCAGTAAGGGTGAAGGTGCGCATCTTGTAGCCGGCAAGAATCCAGTCCGGGTTAAGGGCCGTTTTTACCAGCAGCAGGCAGGCAGGTAACGCCAACAGGACTATAAACAGGCTGGTTACAAACCGGTCTGATTGTCCGCGGCTGTCACGGAAGTGGAACAGCGTCAGTTCGATAATGAGCATGAACAGCGGCAGCAATGCGCCAGTTTCCTTGCTGAACACGGCCAGTCCGCCAAACGCAAGCAGACCCGCAAGCATCAACAACCTTCCGGGTTTGCCGGCCTGCATCCGTAGTCTGGCGGTTACGTACACACATAGAGCACATACCGTGAACAGCGCTGCCAGGCTGGTCATACGCTGCACAATGTAAAGCACACTGGTGAGGTTTAACGGATGTATCAGCCACAGGCTTCCGATGACCAGCGGCAGCCAGTATGCGCTGCTTTCCGAGAGCCGTGTGCCACGCGTCTGCAGTTGGTAGGCCGCTACCAGCAGACGGGCAAGGACGAACAGGGCCAGTCCGGTCAGCAGGTGAATGACCAGGTTGACAACCTTGTATGAATACGGATGGGTCCCGAAGAAGTAGCGGTTGAGTGCGAAGCTGAGCATGCTCACCGGCCGGCGCAGCGGGCCGGCACCTGAGGACTGGGCGGCTGAACTGAGCGAATCATAATCGAGGGTCTCGATATCGAGGCGCTGGTTTTCAAGCAGATTGGCCATGTCATCGAAGACATAATCACCTGCCAGGCCGGGGAAATAGACGCTGACCGTCAATAAGCCAGCCAGCAGTATGAGCCAGGCCGTTCGATACCGGGCCGCTAATGTTACGGTCACTGGAAGAGACCGGGCATGCTTGTGTCGGGCTGGCAGGCTGGTATTGAATGGGGCATCGGTGTATTTATCAGTGTAGGCAGGCGGCAGTATACCCGGTTAGAAACCGGGGATGAAATAGAAAACGCCCCGTTTCCGGGGCGTTTCTGTCCAGCATGTAGCCGTTGACTATTAACGGCAGTTTGAAGGCAGGTACTTGGATGGCATGCTGCCGCCGCAAGCCCATGTCAGGGAGCCAGCCAGTGCTGAACTGGGGGTCAAGGTGACATTCTGGGCATTGGCAGTCGGATTACCACCAAGGTTAGAGCCGTAAAGGATGGTGATGACACCGCTACCGTCGGCTGTCACGGATGCCACGTTGGTGCCGGTGATGCTGGCAGCAGTTGGCAGACCGTATGCAGTGTGATCGGCACCCCAACTACCCGTTGCGTCAAACGTCTCGGCGACGGCCAGCTTGGCAGCGCCTGCGAGGTTCAGACCTTCAGATACCTTGGCACGAATGGTGTAGTCCTGATAAGCCGGAATTGCGATGGCTGCCAGGATACCGATGATGGCGATAACGATCATCAGTTCGATCAGTGTAAAACCTTTTTGCATTGTCTTCATGGTGTTTCCCTCTTTAATGGTTTGTAAATTTGGGTTTACGTCCTTGTGGTTGCCCGACACCGGGTTTCCCTGTCCAGCCTTGTATCGGGCAATGCCCGGATTTCTTTGGCTGCGTGACTACATTCAGTTTCTGTGCCAACTTCCGCGCAGCATGTTGAAAATCCTTGGGCGTTAATCGGGAAATATGAAATTTAAAATAAATATCAGTTACTTGATGGGGTAATGTTTTTTCAGAGTCTGGCTCTGGATATATGAAAAACATCAAAAAATTAATTTTTCAGGAGATTAAATTCGCGAACTGCTTCTCGAAAGAAGTCAGAATGTGACGCAACTGGTCACTTCCTGCCGCAGGGATGTCTGCAAGGGATTATGCCGTGACGGTATGCACGCCGGCAGCGGGGTTTACGGAGTCATTAAAATATGAGGGTGCAGCCCTGAACACCGGGGCAAAGGCATCGTGGATGGGATCTGCTTGCAGCTGTGATAACTACAGGATATCCGTACATCAATTAATTACAGCAGCCGGCGCCGGCTGGCGAGGTATTCGCGACCTGGCGCTCGCTCCCGCAGATCCCGGAAACAGCAGCGGAGAGAATCGCTTCAGCGATTGTACGTTTCAGCGGGTAAAATAAAGCCCCGTTTCCGGGGCATTTTCTTTACAGCAGTAATGGTAAATTATTAACGGCAGTTCGAAGGAAGATATTTGTTGTCCATTGCCGAGGAGCAGGTCCATAACAATGCGCCTTCAGCCGTTTGAGCTGTTAACAGAATCGTTTGACCGCTTGCGCTGCCACCGACCTGGCCTAATTTAACTTCAATCTGTCCAAGACCAGAACCATTTCTGCCTACAGTAACAGTGCTCACATGGTTACCTTTTATTTTATCCGCATCCGCCAGGCCATAGGCAGCATTGTCAACAGCAAAATCTCCGTTTGCATTGTAGTACTCGGAGACTGCCACCTTGGCGCCACCGGTCAGGCTCAGGGCTTCTCCGACCTTGGCGCGGACCGTGTAATCCAGGTAAGCGGGAATGGCAATGGCGGCCAGAATGCCGATGATCGCAATCACGATCATGAGTTCGATAAGGGTAAATCCTTTTTGCAGTTTCATGGAATAGCTTCTCCTGATTTGATGATCCGGGGTCTGTGCCGGTCGACGCCCCGGTTGTAGTCATTGTCCGGTAGCGATACCGGGCACTGCCTGCTGGCCGCAATAGCGCTCAATTGAATGGGACAGCTATCATATTACCGGGTAGCCATCCTGTTCAAGTAGATTAGTGTTAAATTTTGTAGCATAGGCATTCCAAAACAGCGCCTTATTCGGTCAGCCTGTGCCCCGCACGGATGCCGGGCCCTATTCGAGACCCAGTTTCTTCAGGCGGTAGCGCAGCGCCCGGAAGGTGATGCCAAGCAGCCTGGCGGCGGCCGTCTTGTTGTAGCGGGTTTGCTCAAGTGCCTTGATCAGGGCATCTTTCTCGATATTGTCCATGTAGGTGTCCAGCGGTACGTTACCGGGTTTCATCCCGGGTGCGGTTTCTGCGGGCAGGTCTGCGACAGCCGCGGCATTGCCGGGTAACTGCAGGTCTGCCATGGTGATGCGGTTGTTTTCACACAGGGTGGTGGCGCGCTCGAGGATGTTCTCCAGTTCACGGACGTTGCCCGGGAAGCCGTACTGGCCGAGGGCATGCAGGGCGTCGGCATCGATTTCCAGACCGGGCTGTTCACTCTGGCGGGCAAGGATCCTCAGGAAATGCTCCACCAGCAGGGGGATATCCTCGCTGCGCTCGCGCAGGGGGGGCACTTCCAGCTGGATGACATTGAGGCGATAAAACAGATCCTGGCGGAACAGGCCGTCCGTCACCAGTTGCCCGAGGTCCTTGTGTGTTGCCGAGAGGATGCGTACATCCACGGGGATTTCCTGCGCTGCGCCGACCGGGCGCACGGCCTTTTCCTGGATGGCGCGCAGCAGCTTGACCTGCATGTGCAGCGGCAGTTCTGCCACCTCGTCAAGAAACAGGGTGCCGCCCTCGGCCACCTGGAAGAGACCGGCCTTTTCCTGGATCGCGCCGGTGAAGCTGCCTTTCTTGTGGCCAAAGAATTCACTCTCCATCAACTCGGATGGTATGGCGCCGCAGTTGACCGGTATAAAAGGGCTGTCCGCTCGCGGTCCCTTGGTGTGAATTAACTTGGCAACCAGTTCCTTGCCGGTACCCGATTCACCACTTACATAGATGGGGGCCTGACTGCGCGCGAGCTTGTCGATGGTGGAGCGGATCTGCCGCAGCGCCGCGGATTCACCCAGCAGGGTATTGCGGGTACGCCGTTCGCGTTTCGGGTACGGCGCGGAAAGCTTGAGCACGCTGGTGACCAGTTTGCGCAGGGCATTGAGATCGACCGGCTTGGAGATAAAGTCAAACGCGCCGGCCTTGAGGGCCTCGATCGCGGTATCGACACTGCCATAGGCGGTGATGACTGCCGTCGGCAGGTTCAGATCCTGTTGATTGATATGCCGGACAAGGTCGATGCCATTACCGTCCGGGAGGCGCATATCCGTCAGGCAGATATCGAAATGTTCGCTCGCCAGCAGTTCATGCGCCTGCTTCAGGTCAGCGGCGCTGCGGGTATCGATTTGCATGCGTCCGAGCGTCAGCTCCAGCAGTTCCCGGATATCGGGTTCGTCATCAACGATGAGTGCAGTCGGGTTGCTCATAGGCTTATTGCAGATTATCAGGCAAACGCTGGTATGGATAATCCCGCTGATTCCGGGAAGGTGATACGAAAACAACTGCCATCATCACCCAGGTTCAGGTAATCAAGCTGTGCCTGACTACTTTCGCAGATTTCACGTGCAATATACAGCCCCAGTCCGGTGCCACTGCTCTTGGTGGTAAAAAACGGTTCGAATATTGTATCTTGCATATCAGTGCTGATAGCAGTGCCGTTATCGATGACATCGAGCGTTGCTGTGCGTGCCTTGTCTGATCGTTGCGCGACGATCCTGATCCTGGCCGCCTGTGCATCCTGCGAGCTGTGCTGGATCGCATTCTGGCACAGGTTCCAGATGACCTGGTGCAGCAGGCTCGGATCCATGTAAACGGCAACATCATCGGGTTTGACGGAGAAACTTATTTGCCGGGCATCGCAGTTGCCGCTAGTGACGAATTCATCAATAAAGTCTTTCAGCCATATCTTCAGCTCGATGCGCTGGGGCCTGTTTGTATCCGAGCGGGATAATTGCAAAACGTTTTTAACGACGGTATTCACCCGCCGGGTATGGTCATTGATGATGGTCATCAGGCGCTGGTCTTCCGCGCCGAGTGCTGCGGATTCATTCAATAACTGGCTTGCGTGGCTGATAGCGCCGAGTGGATTGCGGATTTCATGGGCGATACTCGCGGTCAGGCGCCCGAGTGAGGCCAGCTTGTTCTGCTGCGCCTGCCTTTCCATGGCGGCCATGTCCTCGAGGAAAATCAGTGAACCAATGCCTTCCGCGGTGCCGAGCAGGGTGAACTGGGCGAGGACTTTCGGGCTGGCCGGACCGGTGTCGAGCAGTACCGGCTTGCGCTCCGATGTCTTGCGCCAGTCGAGCAGCGTGTGAAACAGCATGGGCGACACCGTGTTCAGCGGCTGTCCCTCGGTGGCGTCAGGGGCATTGAGCAATTTACATGCGGTTTCATTGATCAGCCGGATACGGTGTTCATGATCAGTGACGATAATGCCGGCCTGCAGCCGTTGCACGATATGATCATTCAGCTTTGCCAGGTTGGCAATGCTGACGGCATGACGTTTTGCCAATTCCTCGGACTCATGGATTCGCCGGGTCAGCAGGTGCGTCAGGCCGGCCGCCGCGAACAGGGCCAGTCCCAGCAACCCCGTTTGGGTGTAGTCGGTCTGCCTTGAGAGCGGCGCGACCAGGCTGCTGTAATACTGTTCACCCATGACGGCAAGGGCAGCCACGGCGGCGAACAGAAAGGCCATGCGGCCGGGCAACAGCACGCTGCCGGTCGCAACCGCAATGATCAGCAGGATGCCGAGGCCGCTGGACTGGCCGCCACTGGCGTGTATCAGTAATGTTATCGCGACGATGTCGACCAGGATCTGGGTGACGGTTTGCAGCACATACCCCGGGCGGCGCAGGCGGGCGGCAAAGCCCGCTACCAGGCTGAACCCCAGGTAGAGGGTACAGCTGACGGTATACAGTGCCGGGTTCTGCTGGCCCAGTGCAGAGATATCCCCGACGGCAAAGAACAGCACCAGCAGCAGGCCGGCGAGGATGACGCGGTAGAAGGTCAGCAGGCGCAGTGGCTGCCATGTGTTTGCATCGAGGCCCTCGATGTCCGGGAACCTGTCGTCATGCTGACTGATGTTGGGGGGGATCTGCTTCAATGCGCTATACGTGTTTCAGCCATGCTAATCAGTGCTGATTCTCTTGCCGCGCATCGGCATGCGCCTGTGAGCAATAGTACCTGCCGCCATGCAGGGTCGCATCCGCTTCCGGGGTATAAGTTCCGCAGTGGGCGCATTGCACCATCCGGTTAAACGCTAGCCGGTCGTCTTTTTTGAGTCGTGGTTTCTGCCAGAGCCGCTTGACTACCATGACTATCACTGCGAGGGCAATGAGGATAATGAAGAAGCGCATTGCAATTTATCCCGGTTTTCAATCGATTCAGTGCTACAGCGGATGATACTCCCACTCGTCCGCTTCAGGGAATGCCTGAATGAATCACTTGCCTGGAGGGCGCCAAGTTTGACACACTCACCTGATGCACCTCCATGAATACCAGGCAAAGCGTCTTTTCCAGTCGTACGGGATTCCGGTTCCGGACGGCGCAGTGATTGATTCAGCCGGCGCGGCTGCCGGGGTTGCAAGTTCGCTCGGTGGGGCGGCATGGGTCGTCAAGGCGCAGGTACACGCCGGTGGCCGTGGCAAGGGCGGTGGCGTCAAGGTGGTTGACGATGCCCTGCTGCTCGGCCAGGTCGTTGACGATATGCTTGGCACCCGGCTGGTAACGAAGCAAACCGATGCCGCTGGCCTGCCGGTAGATACCGTGCTGGTCGAGAAAACGGTCGCGATTGCGCGTGAAATTTATTTCGGCATGCTGGTCGACCGCGGCCGGGAACGGGTCGCGTTGATGACATCGGCGTCCGGGGGAATGAACATTGAAGAACTGGCGGCCGAGAATCCCGACGCCATTCTGACCGAGACGGTGAACCCGGTTGCCGGCCTGCAGGGTTATCAGTGCCGCAACCTCGGCTTTGCCCTGGGACTTGACGGCAAGCAGGTCAACGCCTTTACAACCATGCTGCTGGCGGCTTATCGCCTGATGCAGGAGTGTGATGCAAGCCTGCTGGAGATCAACCCGCTGGTAGTGACCACCGCTGGTGAACTGATCGCGCTGGATGCCAAGCTTGACCTGGACGACAACGCGCTGTTTCGTCACCCGAGACTGTCCGTGCAGCGTGATCCCGGCCAGGAGGACGAGCGTGAGCATATCGCTCATCAACATGGTCTGAATTACATCCACCTGCAGGGCAATATAGCCTGCATGGTGAATGGTGCCGGCCTGGCCATGGCTACCATGGACCTGATCAAGCTGCATGGCGGGGCCCCGGCCAACTTTCTCGATGTCGGTGGCGGCGCAACCGCAGCCAAGGTTGCAGAGGCCTTCAAGCTGATCCTCTCGGATGCACAGGTCGAGGCCGTGCTGGTGAATATTTTCGGCGGCATCGTGCGTTGTGACCTGATTGCAGAAGGTATCCTGCAGGCGATTACCGAGGTTGATGTCAGTGTGCCCGTGGTTGTCCGGCTCGAGGGTACCAATGCGGCGCAGGGACTGGCACTGATCGAACAATCCAGTCTCGCGGTAGAGACCGCGAGTGACCTGACCGAAGCAGCGGACAAGGTCGTAGCGCTTGCCAGGTCCACTGCCTAGCGCAGCGCTGGAAATAATAACCCTCGCCAGGACGCCAGGATCGCAAAGTGAAAAGCACTGCTATAAGTCAACATTACTATTCTTTCCCGGAGGCTTTGCGCCTTTGCGAGAGAAATAAAAGCATTGGTAACTGGAAACAGGCTTGAAAATGACCGGACAGGCAGCTTTATGAGTGTATTGATCGATAAAGATACCCGTGTCATCTGCCAGGGCTTTACCGGGGCGCAGGGAAGCTTTCACTCGCAACAGGCGCTTGATTACGGCACCCGCCTGGTGGGTGGGGTGACACCCGGCAAGGGTGGCCAGACACATCTCGGCTTGCCGGTCTTCAATACCGTGCGCGATGCCGTGGCCGGGACCGGCGCCG
>JBATIF010000011.1:0-33524 GCA_049667605.1 Gammaproteobacteria bacterium | reverse complement strand
GATATCCTCACTGCGAAGAAAAAAATTGCACTGCTTTCCCAAACCGATGAATTGACCGGCCTGTTTAACATGCGCACCTTCAACCTGATGCTGGGCAAGGAAATCGTACGCGCGGCCCGTCACAGGCTGCCTTTTACAATCGTCATGATCGACGTCGATGACCTCAAGTCAGTCAACGACCTGCATGGGCACCAGGCAGGCAGCCGCCTGCTGAAAATGATTGCCGGCTCTATACTCGACTCCATCAGGACCTCTGATGTACTGGCACGCTACGGCGGCGACGAGTTCATTATCCTGATGACCCAGACCAGCACAGAACATGCAAGCATCATTGCCGAACGCATTCGTGCCGCTATTCACAATACATCATTCGAGCTGCACGGCAGCCGTGTTGTCACTACGGTCAGCATCGGCATCGCCAGCTTCCCGGATAACGTCGGCACGGCCGATGCCGTGTTTGAGAAAGCGGATGTAGCGCTCTACAAGAGCAAGCAGGACGGCCGGGACAGGGTTACCTTCTATGAGCGGGAACTCGAATCGATTGCTGCTTCCGCCTGAGGCATCCCTCTAGGTACCACCTTCAATGACCCTCCTCACGGGCGCATATGAGCGCCGGTGAACCGGCGTCACACCCAGACTTGCCAGCGCTTCGATATGCGCCTTGCTAGGATACCCCTTGTGCTGTGCCAGGCCGTAGCCGGGATAGCGCATGTCCAGCTCAATCATTTCGCGATCACGCGTTACTTTTGCGAGGATAGAGGCGGCACTGATTGCGGGGATTTTGCTGTCGCCCCTTACGATCGCCTGGCTGCTACAGGCCAGCTCCGGGCAACGGTTACCATCGATCAGCGCGTGCTCGGCAAACGGCACCAGCGCCTCGACAGCGCGCTGCATGGCCAGCATCGTGGCCTGCAATATATTTATCCGGTCAATCTCCTCGACGTCGGCCCGCCCGACGGCCCATGCCAGGGCCCGCTTCCTGATCTGCTCGAAAAGCCGGTCACGCTGTAACGCAGTCAGGCGCTTTGAGTCACGCAGGCCCTCGATCGGCCTGGCAGGATCAAGGATAACGGCAGCCGCAATAACCGGGCCTGCCAGCGGTCCCCTGCCGGCCTCATCGACACCGGCGACACGCCCCAATGGAATAACCAGCTCGAATTCCTGCATCAGGTCCGTCCTGTCCTTTGCAGAACAACTTCGGCGGCAGACGCACTGGCACCACGGCGCAACACTGCATGAATCCTGGAAAATATCTCTGATAATTCTACGGCGCGTGCCGGATTCCCGATCAATTGCATAACTTCCCGCCCAAGTGACTCTGCCGAGACCTCGTCCTGGATCAGCTCGGGAACCAGCGCATCATCAGCCAGCAGGTTCGGCAGTGAATAGTACTTCGTCTTTACCAGCAGTCTGGCAAGCTGGTATGTCAGTGGCGACAGCCGGTAGGCGACGACCATGGGCCGCTTCAGCAACATGCACTCGAGCGTTGCCGTCCCGGATGCAAGCAACACAACATTGGCTGCAGCCATCGCCTCGAGTGGCCGACCATTGAGCACCGTCACGGGCAGGCGGTTATCCTGGCGACCAAGCATGTTTTCAAAAATTACCCGACAGGCTTCATTTGCCATCGGTGCAACAAAGCCTATATCGTCCCGGCGCTCGCGGCACCAGGCCGCGGCCTCTATAAAAGGCAGTGCCAGGCGCTTTACTTCAGACACCCGGCTGCCCGGCAGCAACGCAACCAGCGGGCCATCATGATGGATGCCGAGATGACGCCGGGCTTCAGCCTGGTCTACATCATCAGCAATAAGATCCGCCATCGGGTGGCCGACGAAACGCGCAGGCACCCGCCTGCTTGCATAGTATTTTTCTTCAAAGGGGAAAAGCGTCAGCATGCAGTCCACGCTTGCTGCAATCTTGCGTACCCGGTACTGCCGCCAGGCCCAGACCGACGGACTGACATAATGCAACGTGCGGATACCTGCCTTCTTCAGACTCCGTTCCAGGGGAAGATTGAAATCCGGGGCGTCGATGCCGATAAAGATATCAGGGGGTGTCTCCAGGAAGTGATGACGCAAGTCACGCCGCATCGACAGCAAACCAGGCAGATGACTGACTACCTCCGACAGACCCATGACTGACAATCGTTCCATGGGATAGAGGCTGAAGCATCCGGCCCTGGTCATGCGTGGGCCGCCGACGCCCTCAAAAACCGCATCGGGGACCCTGTTGCGAATGGCATTCATCAGGCCGGCGCCGAGGTTGTCGCCGGACGCCTCTCCGGCAATAATGCCGATGTGCAATGGATGCATACTTTCAGGCATATGCGGACACTAGTAACAGGCAGGTATCATTGTCTTGCAGGCTACCTGACGATCCCGCGCTTTTGCTGTTCAAGGAAGCGCACCAGCAGATCAATCTCCGCGCACTCTTTCGCCTGTTCACGCAACGCGGCCAGGGCATCCTGCAGGGAAAGACCCTCACGGTAGAGCGTACGGTAGGCATGCCGCAGGGACTTGCGGCTTTCCTCGGAAAACCCGCGGCGTCGCAGGCCCTCGATATTCAGGCCATGCGCCTGCGCGGGGCTTCCACCGACGGTGACGTAGGGCGGGACATCCTTGCTGATGCCGGAGCCGAAGGCCGTCAGCGAGTGTGCGCCGATAGTGCAAAACTGGTGCACCAGTGTAAATCCGCCAAGGATTGCATAATCACCGATACTGACATGCCCGGCCAGGGAGGCGTTGTTTGCAAAGACAGTTTGATTACCAACGCGGCAGTCATGTGCAATATGTACATATGCCATGATCCAGTTGTCATCTCCAAGCCGGGTAACGGCTTCATCCTGCAATGTACCCCTGTTGATAGTGACAAATTCACGAATGGTATTACGATCGCCGATCTCGAGGCGGGTCCACTCGCCGGCATATTTCTTGTCCTGGGGCTCAGCACCGATGGAGGCAAACTGGAAGATCCTGTTTTGAATACCGATACTGGTAGGGCCATTGATTACAGCATGCGGGCCGATTTCCGTACCCGCCCCGATCGTCACATCCGCGCCGATCACACTATACGGCCCGACACTGACAACATCTGCAAGGTTTGCTGAGGGGTCAATTACCGCGGTTGCATGAATCAAGTATCGATATCCCTTTCGGTACACATGATCTGGGCCAAGGCTACCCGGTTGCCGTCGACACTGGCATCACAATCGAACACCCAGATGCCGCGCCTGGAACGCAGCAGGTTTGCGCGCAATACAAGCTGGTCACCCGGCTCTACCGGACGCTTGAAACGCGCCTTGTCGATGCCGACAAGAAAATACAGGCTCTCCTTGCGGGCACCGCGATCAACCGTGCGAAACGCCAGCAAGCCGGTTGCCTGCGCCATCGCCTCGAGTATCAGGACACCCGGCATAACCGGACGTTCGGGAAAATGCCCCTGGAAAAAAGGTTCGTTGTAGCTCACATTCTTGATGCCGACCAGTGACTGGCCTGCATTAAACTCGGTAACCCGGTCGATCAGCAGAAATGGATAGCGGTGCGGCAGATGCTGCATTATCTGGTTGATGTCCATTTCCGTTTTCATATTCATATCCGATCATTAATACCAGGTTGACCCACCTCTCGGCAATTGCTCCATGCATTGCTCTATCTCCTGCATCCATGCAGCCGTCCCTCCGGAAGCAGGTTGAGTAGATGGGATAAATCAAAACAACTGCCTGATTTTATACTCCGTTGTCCTGTAACCCGCCAGCGGCAAGCTTGCGCTCGAGCTTCTGCAGCCTGCGTGCCAGCTTGTCCAGTTGCCGCAGGCGCACATAATTCCGGTTCCAGGATGCATTCTCCTGGGCAGGCATGCCGGATGAGTAAACGCCTGGCTCGGTTATCGATTTGCTAACCAGGGTCATCCCGGTCACCACCACGTGATCTGCAATTTCAATGTGACCAACGATCCCGACACCACCACCGATCATGCAGTATTTGCCAATCGTGGCGCTGCCCGATATACCCACACAACCGGCAATGGCCGTGTGTGCGCCAATACGGACATTATGGGCAACCTGTATCTGGTTATCGAGTCTTACACCCTCTTGCAGCACTGTATCTTCGAGTGCACCGCGGTCAATCGTGGTATTTGAACCTACTTCAACATCGTCACCGATTACAACACTGCCCAACTGGGGAACATTGATCCACTTCCCACCTTCATTGGCGAGACCGAAACCATCGCTGCCGATGACGGCGCCCGGATAAATGTTCACGCGTTTCCCGATGACCACATCATGACAAATAACCACGTTGGGATTCAGGTGGCTGTATGCCCCGATCACACTCCCCGCCCCGATAAAGCAGCCGCCATCCAGCTGCACACCAACATTGACGATCGCACCACGCTCGATAATACAATTCGGGCCGACCCAGGCACTGGCATCGACCTGGCTGCCTTCCTCGATGACCGCGCTTGCGTGCACTCCCTGCTTCGGCGCGGGTGGCGGTACAATCAGCGCAGCAGCGCGCGCATAGCATACATAGGGGTCTGCAGCGACGATCACGGCCGTGGGGCAGTCAACTGCATTCTCCGGACTTAATATCACCGCCGATGCCCGCGTCTTGCGCAAATACTTCTTGTAACCGGAATTGGACAGAAAACTGACATCACCCATGCCGGCATTCTTCAGCGTGGCAATGGCGGTTATTTCGCAATCAGGGTCACCCCGCTGCAGTTCCCCGCCAACCTGTCCTGCCAGCATTCCCAGCGTCAGCCCCACCCCTGTAACTCCCGGGCTACACTGGCGACGCTTGCCGGACTAGGAACCACCCAGTTTTTTCAGAATATTGTCGGTAATATCCACCTTGTCGCTGGAATACATAACGCCCTGTGCAAGGATCAGGTCAAAGCGGTTTTGCCTGGCATACTCTTCAATGGCCCTGCCAATCTCTTCATTAACCTTTCTGAGTATTTCATTTCTCCTGATATTTATGTCATCGCGAAACTCGTCCTGGATGCGCTTGCCTTCACGGCGCTTGCTGAGAATGGCGCGCTCCTTATTGGAACGCTCGCTGTCGCTCATCACCGCACCGTCGCGCGCAAGCGCCGCTTCAAGGTTCTCGATTTCGCGTTGCAAGGCGATGATTTCCTTCTCCCTGCTGCCGAACTCGGCATCCATTTTCATCTGCGCGGAGCGAATCTGCGGCGCCGATTCGCTCAGTTTCTCAACATCCACGAAGCCGATTTTGACTTCGGCAAAAGCGCTCCCGGAACCGGCAGAAAACAGCGTAAACAACATGACAGAGACAATATAAGTATTAAATTTTCTCACAATGATTCTCCAAAAAGTTACTCGTATTATCAGAAAAAGGAACCAACCGTGAACTGGAAGTTCTGCACTTCATCATCGGCCTCGTCATTCAGCGGAAAACCGATACTGACCGACAGCGGACCCAGCGGCGAGAGCCACAGACCCGCCAGGCCGACTGAATAGCGCAAATCCCCGGCATCGAAAACGTCATAGCTCCCGAAGACATTACCAACGTCAAGGAATGTACTCAGGCGCAAGCCGTTGGTATCATCCAGAAACGGTATCGGGAAGAACACCTCGGCATTGAACACGGTCAGGAATGAGCCACCTAAAGGATCACCGTCCGATGCAATCGGGCCGAGGGTGTTATCCCTGAAGCCACGCACCGAGCGCACACCACCGGCGTAGAAGTTTTCAAAAAACGGCAGCTGGTCAAAGTCGCCATAGCCATCGCCGTAACCGATCCGCCCCTTCAAAGCTAGCGTCAGCTCCCGCGTCAGAGGGATAAATCGCTGCTGCTCGTAGTTGAGCTTGTAATATTCCAGCCCGGAACCCGGTATCGTCGTCTCCAGTGACAGGCTTGCCGTGCCACCGCTATCAGTGAACAGCGCACTGTTACGCGAGTCGTGGCTCCAGCTGGCGTTGAAAACAGCGTCATCAAAGGAGTCACCGTGTTTCGCGATGAAAGATGTCACTTCCAGAGGTGAAAAACGATTGGCCTTGAGATCGAGTCCCTGGTAGCCAAGACTGAAACGGAACCTGTTAGTTTCGCTTATAGGGATACCGAAGTTTACGTCCAGTCCCCGCGTGTCGGTGTTGTAATCAGAGAGGTTAGCCTCATCTGCATCAGTCTTTACGTAGAAGGCCCCGAAGCCACGGCTGACGCCGTCAACAGTCCAGTACGGGTTGGTATAAGCCAGGCTGTAAATCGAGGTAGTTTCACTGTTGTTGAAGGTAAAACTGACACGCTTGCCACTACCGAGGAAATTGTTCTGGCTGACGCTTGCATTAAATAGCACACCGGATGACTGCGAATAGCCGAGGCCGGCTGTTACACTGCCGGAAGATGTCTCCTTGACCGAGTAATTCACATCAAGCTGGTCAGTCGTGCCGGGGACCGTCCGGGTTTCGACGTTCACATCTTCAAAATAACCGAGCCGGCTAATGCGGGCGCGTGAGCGTTCGACCTGCTCGGCCGAGAACCAGCCACCCTCCATCTGGCGCATTTCCCTGCGCAAAACCTCATCACGCGTATTTGTATTACCGGCAATATTTATGCGCCGCACATAAACCCTGTGCCCCGGGTCGACAAAGAACCCGATTGAAACCTCGTTGTTCTCGTCGTCGAGCTCCGGAACGGTATTCACGTTGGCGAAGGCATAACCCTGGTTGCCCAGCAGTGAACTGAGCATGTCGACCGCACCGGTCACCCTTTTCCGCGAGAATACATCCCCGGGGTTGATATCGATGAACGGATATAATTCTTCTGCCGGAACAACCAGATCCCCCGAGAGCGTCACGACCTTGATTTTGTATTGATCATTCTCGACTATATTAATCGTTATGTAGATATCTTTTTTGTCCGGCGTAATGGAAACCTGCGTCGAATTGACCTGGAACTTGAGGTAGCCGCGATCGAGATACCAGGTGCGCAACACCTCAAGATCGGCGGACAGCGCCTGTTTCGAGTACTGGTCGCTTTTTGTGAACCTTGAAAAAATGGTCGGCGTGGTCAGGCTGAACTGCTTGAGCAACTCCTTATCGGAGAATAACTGGTTGCCGATGATATTGATCTGCTTGATCCGCGCGGCCCGGCCTTCGGAAATATCAATCAGGATTCCGACACGGTTGCGATCCAGCGGGGTGACCGTTGTGTTGATCTTGACGGCATATTTACCAGTGCTGAAATACTGCCGGCGCAGTTCCTGTTCCACCTTCTCGAGCAACGACCGGTCAAATACCCGTCCCTCGGCCAGGCCAATTTGTTCCAGTCCGTCCAGCAAAGCCTTGGAATCGAGGTCCTGGTTGCCCTTGATCTCGATTTTACTGATCGCCGCCCGCTCGGTAACAAAAACAATCAGTATATTACCTTCCCGCTCCAGCCGGACATCATTGAAAAAACCGGTTTTAAACAGGGCCCTGATCGCAACCTCGGTGTCGGCTTCGTCGAGCTGCTCCCCGACCTTGACCGGCAGGTAATTAAAAACTGTACCAGCAGTAATTCGCTGCAAACCTTCAACGCGGATATCTTCCACGGTAAAGGCCTGAAAGGCCTGGGCTGTTCCACACAACACCACACCAGACAAAATCACCTGCAGGAGAAAACCGGATAACTTTTTATACAAATACATTATTTGGCAATCACTGTAGAAGTCTTAATAAGTCATTGTAAAAAGCGAGCACCATCAGCGCCAGTAACAGGCTGATGCCAATTTTCTGGCCAACCAGCTGAGCCGTTTCAGATAGCGGGCTACCCTTAACCCATTCAACCAGGTAAAACAGCAAATGTCCGCCATCCAGCACCGGTACAGGCAGCAAGTTCAAAACACCGAGACTGATGCTTACAATACCCAGAAAACCGAGAAAGGCCGCCAGGCCGATTGACGCTGACTGACCTGCATACCTGGCAATACTGATAGGACCGCTCAGGTTCTCGACAGATGCCTTGCCTGCCACCATTTTCAACAGGGTGCGGTAGGT
Source organism: Gammaproteobacteria bacterium (assembly GCA_049667605.1). GTDB lineage: Bacteria > Pseudomonadota > Gammaproteobacteria > UBA9214 > UBA9214 > UBA9214. The sequence continues at coordinate 25,525 of JBATIF010000011.1, read as the reverse complement.
CATGGCAGTAATTTCAAATGTCTTTTCAAGGGCTGCAGGCACCGCTTCCAGCAAGCCGTATCGTACAACGACGCGCATTGTAGCACGCTGTTCGTCAGTCGGAAGACGTACATAGGCACCAATTCGCCCGATTGATTCACCCTCATCGACTGCGCGATCCGGCGTCAGCCGGGTTTCAATCTTGTCGCCGGCGCGCAGCAACTGCAACCGTATCGCCTGGTCCGGCCGTTGACGCACGTAGGCAACCCACTGGCCCCAGCTATGGATCGGTTCCTCATCCGCTTGCAATATCAGGTCTCCGGGTTCTAATCCGGCGCGCTCCCCGGCTCCACCCTCGACCAGCCGGTCAATCGTTGCGGAGGGCTGCCAGGTATCGAGCCCGAAGTTTTTCATTACACCGCCTTTCTCAAGCAGTTCCTCAGGTCTGTCAAGATTCACCCGGATCGTGTTTTCATGTCCCTCCGGGCTGCGCACGGTCAACTCGAATACCTGCTCCTCTGCAAGGCTGCGATCGAGCAAGGCCATTATCACACTTTCCCAGGTCGGTGTCGGACTGCCCCGCACTGAAAGAATCTCGTCGCCAGTGACAATCCCGGCCTGCGCCGCATAGGAGGCCGGCTCGACATCACCGACAACCGGGCGCAACCCCGGCACACCAGCGACAAACATCATCCAGTAGGCAAGGATCGCAAACAAGAAATTGAACAATGGCCCGGCAACCACTACCGCGGTGCGCGTCCCGAGCGACTGGCGGTTGAACGCGCGGTGCCTTTCTGCCTCGCTGACATCGCCTTCGCGCTCGTCGAGCATCTTGACATAGCCACCGAGCGGCAACGCTGCCACCACCAGCTCCGTTCTGTCCGCACCGAAAGGCTTTATCCACAAAGGTTTTCCAAAGCCAATTGAAAACCGTAACACCTTTACTCCGAGGCGCTGTGCAACCCAGAAATGACCGAATTCATGCACGGTTACCAGTATCGCGATGGCGACAATAAAGGCTGCGACCGGCAGTAGAATCCCGCTCATTGCGCCATCACCTTGCTGCTGGCATGAATAAATTCCGCGGCTGCTGCGCGTGCACTGGCGTCGTCATCGAGGATGGTTGCAAGTGACTCTGCCTTGTGTAACGCACATTCGGCAAGTGTATGCCCAATCACCTTCGCAATTGAAGTAAACGAAATCACCCCGCCGAGAAAGGCCTCGACAGCCACCTCGTTGGCTGCATTGAGGATGGCCGGCGCCGTCCCACCAAGCTGCCAGGCACGCATTGCAAGCCCGAGACAGGGATAGCGCTGATGATCCGGCGCCTCGAAGTGCAGGTCACCTGCTGTTAGCAGGTCAAGGCCAGCGACGCCCGATTCGATCCTTTCCGGCCAGCCCAGGGCATGACTGATTGGCACGCGCATGTCAGGCTCGCCCATCTGGGCAAGTATCGAGCCGTCGTTGTATTCAACCAGCGAGTGCACCAGGCTTTGCGGATGCAACACGACTTTTATCTTTTCAAGTGGCACGCCGAATAACCAGCCCGCCTCTATCATTTCCAGCCCCTTGTTCATCATGGTGGCTGAATCCACAGATATTTTTCTGCCCATGTCCCAGTTGGGGTGGTTGCAGGCCTGCTCCGGCGTGACCTGTGCCAGCTTGTCGGTCGGCAGTGTCCGGAAAGGACCCCCTGAGGCTGTCAGCAGGATCTGCCTGACACCGCGCGGCACACAACCCGGCCGGTAATCATCAGGCAGGCACTGGAGTATGGCATTGTGCTCACTGTCAATGGGCAACAGCACAGCATGGTGATCGCGCACCGTCTGCATGAACAGTGCGCCTGACATCACCAGCGCCTCCTTGTTGGCGAGCAGCAGACGCTTGCCCTTGCGGGCGGCTTCAAGTGCCGGCAGCAGGCCGGCGGCACCGACGATAGCCGCCATGACAACATCGGTTTCCGGCAGACCGACCACCTCGATCAGGCCATCCATGCCGGCAAGAACCTGTACATCCGGTGCGTCTGTTTTCAGCCGTTGCCGCAGGCGGGCCGCCGCGTCCGCATCAGTCATGACCGCGTAGCGCGGATTAAACCGCCTGCATTGCCCGGCCAGTACCTCGTCACTGGACCTGGCCGTCAGTGCAGTAACCGAGAAACGCCCGGGATGGCGTGCCACCACGTCCAGGGTACTGATACCGACGGAGCCGGTGGAGCCGAGTATGGTTATGCCCGACAATGCTGTCACATCAGGTGCCGGCATTATGCATTACCTCGCTGCACACGGATTCCGTAACCGGGAATGCTGTTCACAGGCTTAACCAGCGCAGCCCGACGAGGAACATGGGAGCCGCCGCGAACATGCTGTCGACACGGTCCAGGATACCACCGTGACCGGGTATGATGCTGCCGCTGTCCTTGATCCCGCTCTGCCTTTTCATCAGGCTTTCGAGCAGGTCCCCGACGACGGAAAACATCATGGCGAGCAGCGCTACAACCAGGAATGCCAGCGTCCAGCTGTATGACTGGCTATAGAAACCGCCTGCCGCCGCTGCAAAAAAAAGGCTTGCCAGCAAACCGCCGTAGACACCCTCACGCGTCTTTCCCGGGCTGACCAGCGGCGCGAGCCGGGTACGACCCCACTTCCTGCCGGCAAAGAAGGCACCGGTGTCGGCCAGCCAGATCATGATCAGCACGATAAGTACAAGCAGCGGGCCATTATTTTCATTGCCATGCAGCACCACCAGTGCCACCCAGGCAGGTACCATGACCAGCACCCCGGCAAGCATTTTCAGGATTTTGGTCAACCGGCCGGGCTGTGCGCCGATGTGCGGATGCGACACCCAGAAGAGCGCCCACAACCACCAGACGACAGCGACTGACAAAACCAGGTCAAGATAAGTCTCCGCTCGCACCTGCCATAACAGCCCGAGCAGCAGCACAACAACGGCCACGTATGCCAGTCGCGCCATCATCCCATGCAGGCTGACCAGCCGGCTCCACTCCCATAGCCCGGCAGCGACAATCAACCCGAGCACCAGTGCAAAGGCTTCGGTTGGGAGGTAAAGGACGCCGGCAACAACCAGCGGCACCATGACAGCGGCCGATATCAGGCGTGCCTTAAGCACCTTTTAACTGCTCCACCTGGTCACCGGTACGACCGAAACGACGCTGTCGACTGGCATACCAGGAGAGGGCCTCATCGAGCTGGCGTTCATCAAATGCCGGCCACAGGACTTCGGTAAAATAAAGTTCCGTATAAGCCAGCTGCCAGAGAAGAAAATTACTGATGCGCTGCTCACCGCCGGTACGAATAAACAGATCAGGCAAGGGCAAATCGGAAATCGATAGCTCATCGGCAATAACGTCGGCTGTTATATCCTCTGCCTGCAACTCACCTGACTGGATGCGCCCGACAAGTATTTTAAAGGCGCGGGTAATATCCCACTGGCCACCGTAATTGGCGGCTATCACCAGATCGAGCTGCGTATTGGCACTGGTTTGCTCTTCCGACTCTTCGATCAGGCTACGCAAATTGTTCGACAGGGCGTCACGGTCACCGATGAAACGCAACCTGACGCCGTTTCTATCCAGTGAGTCGACTTCCTTCTTCAGGGTATGCACGAACAGGTCCATGATCAGGCTGACTTCGTCCGTTGGCCTGCGCCAGTTCTCGCTGCTGAAGGCAAACAGGGTCAGTGCCCTGATCCCCTTGTCCAGACAGGCTCCGACAACACGCCTGACCGACTTGACGCCTTCACGATGACCAACCGGCCTGGGCAACATGCGCGAGCGAGCCCAGCGCCCGTTGCCATCCATTATGATGGCTATATGACGCGGCAGGCTGTTGATGTTGCTTTCTGATGCCATTACGAAAAACCTTGCTTGTCCCTGACCGTGTAATGCAAATTCTGCTGCATGGGGCCGCTACAGCTCCATCAAGTCGGCTTCCTTTTCTTCAAGCACCTTATCCACTTCGCGGACATACCTGTCCGTCAGTTGCTGGATCTCGTCCTGCGCATCGCGTTCTTCATCTTCGGATATGGCTTTATCCTTCAGCAGGCTCTTGAAGTCGCCATTGGCATCGCGGCGTATGTTGCGGATGGCAACCTTTGCGGCTTCGCCTTCCTGGCGGACAACCTTGACCAGGTTACGCCGGGTCTCCTCGGTGAGCGGCGGCATCGGGATACGGATCACTGTACCGGCCGTGGCGGGGTTCAGCCCCAGGTCGGATTTCATGATGGCCTTCTCGATGGGCTGCACCATCTGTTTTTCCCATGGCGAAATAATCAGGGTGCGAGCATCCTCGACATTGATATTGGCAACCTGGGAAATAGGCACCTCGGATCCATAGTAGTCAACGACCAGGTGATCCAGCAGGCTCGGGTGAGCCCGCCCGGTTCGCACCTTCACCAGCGATTGCCTGAGTGACTCGACACTCTTGCCCATTCTGACGCCGGCATCCTTGATAGTATCCTTGATCATTCAGTTTTCTCCTGCTCAACCAGTGTACCGATATCCTGCCCCTCGACAATCCGTGCGAGGTGACCAGGTTCAAACATGTTAAATACCCGGATCGGCAAATTATGCTCACTGCACATCACCAGCGCAGTTCTATCCATCACGCCCAGTTTGAGCTCCAGTGCCTCATCGAAAGTGATGCGGTTATATAAAATGGCATCCGGGTTGGTAACCGGATCAGCCGAATACACGCCGTCCACCTTGGTGGCCTTGAGCATAAGATCAGCACCAATCTCTACAGCACGCAAACTTGCAGCCGAGTCCGTGGTGAAAAACGGATTACCGGTTCCGGCGGCAAAAATAACGACGCGGCCCTTTTCAAGATGACTTATTGCTCGACCGCTGATGTAGGGTTCGCAGACCTGGTTGATTCTCAATGCCGACATGACACGACAGGGCGAATCGGCTTTTTCGATAGCGTCCTGCAAGGCAAGGGCGTTGATAATGGTGGCAAGCATGCCCATGTGATCGCCGGTCACGCGGTTCATGCCCTGCGAGGCCAGCCCGGCGCCGCGCACTATATTGCCACCGCCGATAACCACGCCCAGCTGGATGCCTCGACTGGCCACGGCGTGAATTTCAGCCGCGATGCGCTGGATAACAGCGGGGTCGATCCCGTGTTTGTCCTGCCCCATCAGCGCCTCGCCACTGAGCTTAAGCAATATCCGTTGGTATGGCATGAAACTTATCCTTGATAATCAGTTAGATGGACTGAATGTTACGGGCACCCCGTGGCTTGGCATTGTCTTATGTTTTAATGCGGATTGCCATACAAAAACGGGGTCGATAATCGACCCCGTTTGACGAGCTTGCTTCCACTATTGCATGCAGTCGGCCGCTGGCAATCCGGTTCCCCTAGCCACCCTTCACCTGGGCCATAACCTCGTCGGCAAAGTTCTCGGCTTTCTTTTCGATACCTTCACCCAGTTCAATACGCTGGAAAGCGAGCACGCTGGCACCGGCATCTTCAAGCAACTTGCCGACGGTCTGATCAGGATCCTTGACGAAAGACTGGCCCAGCAGGGTAATCTCCGCAAGATACTTGCGAATACGCCCCTCGATCATTTTTTCAATAATATTATCGGGCTTGCCGCTTTCACGCGCCTGCTCGGTAAAGATTTCACGCTCCTTCGTCACCATCCCGGCAGGCACCTGTGCCTCGGAAACACAGACCGGACGTGGATCATGTGCAGCGATATGCATTGCAATATCCTTACCCAGCGACGCATCACCGCCTTCAACATCCACCACGACGCCGATACGCACACCATGCCGGTAGCTGGACAGCGTGCCCTCGCTCTGCACGCGTATAAAACGACGCACACTGATGTTCTCGCCGATGGTGGCTATCATTGCCTTGCGCGCATCTTCAATAGTTTCCGCACCTGCGTCGTTCAGGGGCATAGCAAGGAGTGCGTCTATGTCTGCCGGGTTATCTGCCAGCACTCGCCTTGCGATGGCGGATGCGAATGCCTGGAAGTCTTCCTTCTTGGCAACAAAATCCGTTTCGCAGTTAACCTCGATGATGGCGGCTGTCTTGCCATCAGCACTGAGTTCGATAACGATCAGTCCTTCGGCAGCAATGCGGCTGGCCTTCTTGTCGGCCTTTGCAAGCCCTGTTTTGCGTAGCGCATCGATCGCCGTTTCCATGTTGCCGTCTGCATCAACAAGCGCCTTCTTGCATTCCATCATCCCGGAACCGGTACGCTCGCGCAGCTCTTTAACCTGCGCTGCTGTTATAGCCATATCAATCATCCTCTGAATATATTACAAGTCTGTCCGAATTTACTGCAGCCGGTATTTATTCACCCACGGCCGGCTCTCCTTCTGCGTCAGCCGTCAATGCATTATCGGCATCAGGATCGGCATCAGCTTCTGCTTCGGTCGTCGCGGCCTTTTTTGCAGCAGCCTTCTTCGGAGCCGCCTTGCTGGCAGCTGCCGCTTTCTTCGGCGCAGCTTTTTTCTTTACCGTAACCTTGTCAGCGGTTTTCTTGCCTGCGGGCGCCCGCGCCTTTTTTCGCGGCGGCCTGCTGGCACCTTCTTCGTCCAGCTCAACGAATTCATCATTCGAATTGGCGACGGCATGTGCAACACTCAGCTTGCCGGTTTCAACGGCATTAGCTGCCGACTCAACGAAAAGTTTGATGGCGCGAATTGCATCATCATTGCCCGGGATAACGTAATCGACGCCTTCAACCGAGTTATTGGTATCAACAATCCCGATAACCGGTATACCAAGTTTCCTGGCCTCGGAGATGGCGATATCCTCGTGGCCGACATCAACTATAAACATCGCGTCCGGGATACCGCGCATGTCCTTTATACCGCCAAGACTGCGTTCCAGTTTTTCCAGCTCACGGGTGAGCATCAATCCTTCTTTCTTGCTGAGCCGGTCAAATGTACCGTCAGCGGACATTGCCTCGAGATCTTTCAAACGTTTGATAGACGCACGCACCGTCTTGTAGTTGGTTAACATGCCGCCAAGCCAGCGATGATTGACATAAGGCATACCGCAGCGCTCTGCGTGCTCACGAATTGCGCCCTGCGCCGAGCGCTTGGTGCCCACGAACAGCACGGTTGAACCGTTGGCAACCAGGCTGCTTAAATAGTTCATGGCTTCGTCAAACAGGGGTAGCGTCTTCTCGAGATTGATAATATGGATCTTTCCACGTTCGCCGAAGATGTAGGGGGCCATCTTCGGGTTCCAATAGCGGGTCTGGTGACCAAAGTGTACGCCGGCTTCCAGCATCTGGCGCATGGTGACATCTGTCATCTTGTATCTCCTGGATCGGGTTGATTTACATGCACCCCAAAACAGCAACCCGGCATACTGCGTACTACACAGTCACCAGGCACCCTGCTGTATGTTCCGGTACATGCTTGAATTTTGCCAGTGGACCGGACCGGACCACTTAACAAGCCCGCCTTTATACCATACACTTTAATACTCGGCAATTTGTCCCCCGATAAGACCCCGGATTGGCCCACAGGAGTCAAGCTGAAATATGCCAGTTACCATAAAAACCGGTCAGGAGATCGAAAAAATGCGCATTGCAGGCCACCTCGCAGGCCGGGTGCTGCATATGATCCGCCCCCATGTACAGCCCGGCATAACCACCGAAGAGCTCGACCGCATCTGCCATGATTACATCGTCAATGAACTGGATGCGGTACCTGCCCCGCTGAATTACCGCGGTTTCCCGAAGTCGATCTGCACCTCGGTCAATCATGTTGTCTGCCATGGCATTCCCGGTAACAGGAAACTGAAAAGCGGTGATACCATCAATATTGACATAACCGTCATAAAGGACGGTTTTCATGGCGATACGAGCAAAATGTTTTTTGCAGGTGAGCCGGCCATCGCCGGCAAGCGACTGGCCCGCATCAGCCATGAGTGCATGGAAATCGGTATAGATATGGTCAAACCCGGCATCCAGCTCGGTGATATAGGTCATGCAATCCAGCGACATGCAGAAGCCCAGAATTGCTCCATTGTCCGCGAATACTGCGGTCATGGCATTGGTCGTGAATTTCACGAGGACCCGCAGATACTGCATTACGGCAAACCAGGAACCGGCATGAGACTGGAACCCGGCATGACATTTACTATCGAACCCATGGTCAACGCCGGTAAACGCTATACCAAGCTTCTGCCTGACGGCTGGACCGTGGTCACCAAGGACCATAGCCTGTCCGCCCAGTGGGAACACACCATCCTGGTGACTGAAACCGGCCATGAAGTACTGACCTGCCTGCCGGGTGATGAAGTCTAGCCGCTAATGCCCAATAATCTGTCAGAGCTACCGGCAGCCGCCACATTTCCAGCATGGTTCGGACTTGCCGCCCTTGATGCCGGGCTAGCCAGCGGCGACAAGCCGTTGCCGCTGTTCCGCGAGTGTCTCCAGGAAGGGAACACCACCCTGATACGGCACTTCGAAGACGCTACCAGTGCCGACTTGCTGATCAGTGCCCGTTCCTGGCTGGTCGACCAGGTACTGATGCGTACCTGGGAGAGGTTCATGGGTAGCGCCGGCGACAGCCTCGCACTGGTCGCCGTGGGCGGCTATGGCCGCGGCGAACTGATGCCTGGCTCCGATATCGATCTGCAGATCCTGCTACCCGATGGAGACAGCGGCCAGCACAACCCGGCTATCGAGGCATTGGTGACCTTTCTCTGGGATATCGGCCTGGAAGTCGGCCACAGTGTGCGCACCATCGAAGACTGCATCGAGCAGTCCCTTGCTGATATCACGGTTGCGACCAACCTCATGGAAGCACGGCTCCTGGCCGGTTCGGCCGAACTGTTCCAGCGCATGCAGCAGAGCACCAGCCCCCCCGATGTCTGGAACAGTCGTGACTTCTTCGAAGTAAAACTCGAGGAACAACGAACCCGACACCACCGCTTCCATGACACCGCCGCCAAGCTGGAACCCAACGTCAAGGAGGGGCCTGGCGGACTACGCGACATCCAGATGATCGCCTGGATCGCAAAACGGCATCTTGGAACAGGCTTACTCGACGAACTGGTGGAACACGGCTGCCTCACCACGGAGGAATACCAGTCGCTGGTCGCGGGACGTAACTATTTATGGCAAATCAGGTTCGCACTGCACGCACTCACCGGTCGCGGCGAGGACCGGCTGATGTTTGATTACCAGCGCACCCTTGCAAAAACATTCGGATTCGAGGACAACGACACGCGGCTCGGCGTGGAAGCCTTCATGAAGCAGTATTACTGCACCATCATGGAGCTTAAACGGCTCAATGAAATGCTGATGCAGATGTTCCATGAGAAAATTCTGTACCCCGAGGGTCCGGGGCAACCTCGCATTCTCAACAGGCGCTTCCAGTCACGCAATAACTTTCTGGAGGTGAGCGATCCGCAGGTGTTCCGCCACTACCCGTTTGCCCTGCTGGAGATGTTCCTGTTGCTCGAACAAAACCCCGAGCTGGAGGGCGTTCGTGCCGACACGATCCGCTTGATACGCGAACACATCTACCTGATCGACGAGAAATTCCGCAGTGATATCCGTTGCCGCAGCCTGTTCATGGAGATCATCCGGCAACCACATGGAATCACGCGTGAACTGCGCAGGATGAATAGCTATGGTGTGCTGGCCGCCTACCTGCCGGCCTTCAACCATATCGTCGGGCTGATGCAGTACGACCTTTTCCACATCTACACCGTCGATGAACACATTCTCTTTGTAGTGCGCAACCTGCGACGTTTCATTAACCCGGAATACGCCTACGAATTTCCGCTATGCCATCATGTGATCGGTACCCTGCCGAAGCCGGAACTGCTCTGCCTTGCCGGCCTGTTTCATGACATCGCCAAGGGTCGCGGCGGTGATCATTCCAACCTGGGTGGTGCGTATGCCCGTGATTTTTGCCAGCGACATGACCTCAGCAATTATGATACGGAGCTGGTCGTATGGCTGGTCAACCAGCATCTGTTAATGTCGTCCACCGCACAGCGCGAGGATATCAGTGATCCGCTTGTCGTCAACCGCTTTGCAAAAGTAGTGGACAATCCCGTGCGCCTCGACTACCTGTACCTGCTGACAGTCGCCGATATCCGTGCCACCAATCCTGAACTCTGGAACAGCTGGAAAGATTCTTTGCTGAAACAGCTCTACCATAATACCCGGGGTGCGATACAGCTCGGGCTAAAGGATCCGGTAGAACGTTCAGAGTATATCCGGCAAAATCAGGAAGCCGCTGCAGTGCTGCTGCATGAGCCTGCCGAATCCTATGCGGAATTATGGAAACAGCTTGGTGATGAATACTTCTTCAGGAGCCTGCCCTGGCAAATTGCACATCACACCCGCCTGATTACACACAACCCCGGCGATAACCTCGTTGAACTCCAGTCAATTGCCGAGCGCGGAGGAACAGAGGTTTTCATTTACGCGGTCCATGCTGATGACCTCTTCAGCCGTGTCACCGCAGTATTGAACCAGCAGGGATTGAACGTGGTGAGTGCGGTAATCATTTCCACAAAAGACGGTCACATCCTGGCCACCTTCCATGTGCTTGAAGAATCCGGAGACATGGTCGAGGGTCGCCTGCGAACAAGCGAAATAGAAACAGCATTGCTGCGGGAAATAAATACAACGACACGGGGCGAATGGCACATCTCCCGCAGAACGCCGCGCCAGTACAGACACTTTCCGATTAAAACCCATATTTCTTTCAAAACCGACGAGCATGACCAGCATACCATCATGGAATTGATCACTGCTGACCGGCCTGGCCTGCTCTCCCTGGTCGGCCGGGCCTTTGCGGAATGCAAAATAAAACTGCTGAATGCAAGAATTGTAACGTTCGGCTCCCGTGCAGAAGATATCTACTACATTACCGACCAGAATGACCGGCCACTCGGCAAACCGGAACAGTTCGAGCGGCTTGAACAGGCCATAACGAAACACCTGGAGGCCAGGACCGAGCAGACTGACATGATTATCTAGGCCGTCCTGTTTTGATATCAAGGCCTTGTATAAAGGCACTGTATGAATGCAGGAGGTAAAGCACCAACAGCAGGCGCCCCAGGCGAGGCAGTAGCAGTTACCGGGAAGACGCAAAGGAAAAATCTCTCTCACGCCAATAAAAGTAAGGAAGATACCGGGTGGGAAGAGCCCATGACCGCCTTGCCGCTATCCGACACAATCACATGCCATTAATTGTTGAGCATCCGAACACAAGGAAGTACGCGGAAATTTCCGGGCCATTCGGCTGGAAAACATCACTAAACGGCTACTATCTAACCAACCCAGACATATAGTATATTCGAATATTAACGCTCACTTAACAGTATTCTCGACCCAGGAATGAAGAACACTATCCTGGACTGAATGGCAGGCAAGCAAACTCAGACATTCAACATTAGATGAAAACGGCATCCCGAAGGTCGCCTCTGATGGTATTAATGCCCGGGTGATCAAGTCAGTTAGAAGATCATTCTCACAGCCATGCAATCGGTAATTATGATCAAAACCATGGTGATACTTACTTGTACAAAAGGGCATGCAGATCTCCCCCTGTAGTCACGCTTTATATCACAATCATGCCGACATGACGTTGGCTCACCAATTTGGATTGTAATGACTCTTTCGTCTGTCAGGAAAGTAACGACGATCCAGTGGTACTGTATTTTTATTATTACCCCACAGCGGTATCTTTTCAGTGTGTTGACGACGATCAGTTTTATTTATTCTCCTGTCTTTCATTGCAATATTATAATCGTCTAACACTTGGAACCTCGGTCCAGTGATCGTCTCCGGTCCACAATCAGAGCAACTTCTCGACGAACCAATCGCCGAAATTCAACTGGCAGATCAGTATTGACGACCACCTTATTAACCTTGTTCAGGATCTCACTTAAATTCATTATTCGTAACATCCAAACGCCCGTCACACCGCAAAGGATAGAAAAAACTACGTATAGTAGATTAGAAACAGGAAGATTATTTGAATTCGCACATGCACTGGCATGAGAGATGACAGATATGCATAGAATGCTTGATAGACATGATATCTTCATGTTGTATTGCTCCGTAATAATGCAACTTCATTCTTTACCTTCAGAACAATAACTTTATTTACAGGTCGTTTAGTTGGACTGTAAAGAGCTCACCGAACTACATTCCTGCAGTAGCAAATATATAGAGGGGTAAATCAGTTCTCCATACACCCGGCAAGGTTATACATCAGCAATCACCACGTACTTACCCTTACTGGCCAACAGCGACCTGAATCGCCAGCAGAAAGTCTGACAACTCTGCTGATACCCATGCATAAATCGCGCCTAATATATAAATATAATAAAACCAAATAGTTAGAATATCATTTTACAGCGCTTCCCTCGGGGAACTGCAGCATTGTAAATAATTGTGACACTCCTCAGCCGAGCTCACACACTATTTATCACCCGTATTTCTGCCCAAAAAGACTAAAGTTTTGATCATAAACAATCGGCTAGAACGGGTTAGACGGGAGAAAACGCAGGTGTAAGGAATATTGACGTCAATATTCAGACAGTTACCTGAATATGAGCTTCATCTGCCGTTAAGGCCATCGCTGCGAATTTCTTTTCAGGGCCGGTGGTAAAGATTGCACACAGGTTAAGAATATCAACTTTTCCATTAAACGGACGTACAGACCATTAACCGGGAAGGGCAGGAGTTGGCGGCTCCGGACCTGTATTGATCAGTATCTTCTTTGCGCCTTTGCATGAGAAAGTCTCTTTCTCTGTGCCCTCCCGGTAGCTGCTCCTGCGTCGTCTGAAGCGACGGCTGTTGGTACTTTTTCTCCCGCCTCCATGACGTTGTGTGTGCTCTGTGGCAAGAATTAATACCGCGGCCGAGAACTTTAGCTACACAGACTCGATCAGCTCAAGAGCATTGCCGTCCGGGTCCCTGCAAAACAGGGCCCTCCGACCGGAACGGCTGCATGTATACGCCACCCCGGCCGCTTTCAGTGTCTGCATGACCGCATCGAGGTCGATGATATCCATGGCCAGGTGCCAGTCGCGTCCGCCTTGCGGCAGGGGTGATTGTTGCCGGCCGGATTGCGCCAGCTCCAGCAAATGAATCTGCCCGTCACCCACTTTCAGCCAGGCACCGGGGAAATCGAGCTGCGGTCGGGATGTATCAATCGGCAAACCCAGCAGCCCGTGATAGAAATCCAGGGCACGGCGGGTATCTGCAACCAGCAGGCTGACATGGTTGATCGAGCGTATTTCAATCATGCGCTTCATCCGCATGAATTCGCGCTGCCAGCCAGGCAGCGGCAATAATCATCGCCCCGCCAATCCATTCCCGCAGCAGCACTACCTCGTCTGTCAGCAGTTGCGAGGATATGGCGCCGGCGACCAGTTCAAACAGCAGGATTACTGCAGAGCGATGAATCGGCATGCGGGTCACCCCGTAGAGCACGGCCAGGGTCATCCCCAGGAAACCACACAGGCCAAGCAACACGGCAAAAAGATAAATACCGGGGCCAATATCGGCAAGACCCGTCCCGGCCACGGCCAGCCATAGTGCAGCAACCAGGACAACACCGGCCCAGCTGCTGGCCGACTTCAGGTAAACACTGACGGATTGCATCCGGCGCACAAATACATTGCTCAGGGCAAAGGCAAAGCCGGAAGACACAGCCAGCCAGTCGGCCTGGTCGCGCGGCCAGGGCATGCCGATATCGTCATTCCACAACATGACCAGGGCACCGGCAACGGCAACAACGAAGACCAGCATGGATTTTCCATCCAGCTTCTCATCCAGTATCAGCCAGCCAAGACAGACTGCCCAGAATGGCGACAGGTAAAACAGCAGCAGTACGCGTACCACGTTGCCATCGAGCACCGCCATGATAAAGGCAAGATTGCACCACCCGGCTGCCAGGCCCATCAATGCCAGGGACGGGAAATGCTGCCTGAATATCTGCCAGTCGCGGACAAATACCCATGAAAACACGCTCAGGGCAGCCGCGTAACTGATCAGCGCACTCCAGCCGCCGGACAGCCCCTGCTCCTCCAGCAGGCGCAGCGGGTACCAGACAACACCCCAGAGTGTCGCCGAAAACAGCAGGCTGGCAACCGGCAGCAGGTGGTGTTGCTGTTTGGATGCGATCATAAGTTCCCTTATACTTTCGTCCCGGTAACGATAACGGCAGGCACGCCGCCCTCAACCGATGATCATCACACACAGCGGTATCAAGCGGCAATGAATCCCGACCTGTCACATCTGCAGCCCTACCCGTTCGAACGACTGGCAAAGCTGTTTGAAGGCGTTTCACCCCGCGAGGGTATGGATGCAATCTCACTGTCCATCGGTGAACCCAAACATCCAACCCCGGCTTTCATTACCGAGGAAGTCATCACTCATCTGCATGGCCTGTCGAACTACCCGTTGACGCGCGGTACGCCGGAACTGCGGCACGCCATTGCAGCCTGGCTGACCAACCGTTTCGGCCTGCCGGCCGGCAGCCTTGACCCGGAGCAACAGGTGCTGCCTGTCAACGGCACGCGCGAGGCCCTGTTTGCCTTTGCCCAGTGTATTATCGACCGCAGCAGCCGGCCCGTGGTACTGATGCCGAACCCGTTCTACCAGATTTACGAGGGCGCCGCCCTGCTGGCCGGTGCAGAGCCCCGGTTCATGAATACCACAAGGGAGACGGACTTTCGCCCCGACTTCGACAGCGTACCGGAAAGCACCTGGCTGCGCTGCCAGCTTGTCTATATATGCACACCCGGCAATCCCACCGGCGCCGTCATTCCCGGCGCCGAACTGCAACGACTGATCGAACTGGCTGACCGCTTTGATTTCGTCATTGCTTCGGATGAATGCTATTCCGAGATCTACCCGGATGAATCAGCACCACCCTGCGGCCTGCTGCAGGCCGCCGCTGAAATGGGCCGGGATGATTTCAGCCGCTGCATGGTATTCCACAGCCTGTCGAAACGCTCCAATGCCCCGGGCCTGCGTTCCGGTTTTGTCGCCGGCGATGCGGAACTGATCCGGAATTTCCTGCGTTACCGCACCTATCACGGCTGCGCCATGCCGCCGGCCACCCAGGCCGCCAGCATCAGTGCCTGGCGGGATGAGGCGCATGTGCGTGAAAACCGCCGGCTCTACCGGGAGAAGTTTACCGCCGTGCTGGATATCCTGGCAGCGGTTCTCGACGTGCAATTGCCGCAGGCCGGCTTTTATCTCTGGCCTCATACGCCGGTCAGCGATGAGGCATTCGCTCGCGGCCTGCTGGCAGAGCAAAATGTCATCGTTCTGCCGGGGAGCTACCTGTCCCGAAGCGCGCACGGCATCAATCCCGGCCAGGGCTATGCCCGCATGGCGCTGGTGGCACCGCTCGATGACTGCACCGCTGCAGCGCAACGGATTAAATCCTGGATGAGCACTGCATAACTGCGACAAGGCAGTTATTATTGCCCCCTGAACAAACTGGAGAAGTACATAAAATGAGTGACATGCAGGCAACAATTGAAGAAGCCTTTGAACGGCGTGCTGACATCACGCCACGTAGCGTGGAGAGCCACGTCAAGGAAGCCACCCAGGAAGCCATTGACATGCTCGACCGGGGTATTGCCCGGGTCGCCGAGAAACGCGATGGTGCCTGGGTGGTCAACGACTGGCTGAAAAAGGCCGTATTGCTGTCTTTTCGCATTGAAGACAATGCCTTCATCAAAGGTGGCTTCACCAACTACTACGACAAGGTGGCCTCCAAGTTCGCCGATACCAACTCGCGCGAATTTCGTGACGGCGGCGTACGCGTGGTGCCGCCGGCAACAGCGCGCAAGGGCTCATTCATTGCTTCCGGCGTCGTGTTGATGCCCTGCTATGTCAACATCGGCGCCTATGTCGACAGTGGCACCATGGTCGACACCTGGGCCACGGTCGGCTCCTGTGCTCAAATCGGGAAGAATGTTCACCTCTCGGGCGGCGTCGGCATCGGCGGCGTACTCGAGCCTGTGCAGGCCAGCCCGACCATCATTGAAGACAACTGCTTTATCGGTGCCCGCTCCGAGGTTGTTGAAGGGGTCATTGTTGAAGAGGGCTCGGTGATTTCCATGGGTGTCTACATCGGGCAAAGCACGCGCATATTCGACCGCAGCACGGGTGAAGTCAGCTATGGCCGCGTGCCTGCAGGATCGGTCGTGGTGTCCGGCAACCTGCCGTCCAAAGACGGCACCTACAGCCTCTATTGTGCAGTCATCGTCAAGCGCGTTGACGAGAAAACCCGCTCCAAGGTCGGTATCAACGAATTGTTGCGTGATATCTAGCCGATTGCTGTTCAGGCCACGTTCACTCAGATGGTGACACTCTTCGGTATCGGCAACTGCGACACCGTCAGAAAAGCGCGCCGCTGGCTGGACGGGCATGGCGTTGAATACCGCTTTCACGATATCCGCGCTGACGGGCTGACCAGGGTGCAACTGGAAAGCTGGGTGCAGGCGCTGGGGTGGGAAAAACTGCTCAATCGCCGCGGCACGACCTGGCGCAAGCTGCCGGCAGCCGTGCGCGATTGCATTGACAGGCGCACGGCGGTAAAACTGATGCTGGAACATCCTGCCATGATCAAGCGGCCGCTGCTCGATCTCGGTGACACTCTGCATCTCGGTTTCAGCGAGACTGCCTACAATGACCTGTTTGCGTAAATCACTTTCATGAGCGAAACACTTGAACTTGCTAAGGACCTCATCCGCCGGCCATCGGTTACGCCGGATGATTGCGGCTGCCAGCAACTGATTGCGGCACGCCTGGAAAAAGCCGGCTTCGACATAGAAAATCTTCGCTTTGGCGTGGTTGATAACCTCTGGGCGCGTCGTGGCAACAGCGCACCGCTGTTCGTATTTGCCGGACATACCGACGTGGTACCCACTGGCTCCCTGGAAGAATGGGACAGCGACCCGTTTGACCCGGTCGTCCGCGACGGCTACCTGTTCGGTCGCGGCAGTGCAGACATGAAGGGCAGCATTGCCGCGGTGGTCATTGCCTGCGAAAAATTTGTTGCCGCACACCCCGATCACAAGGGCTCGATCGCCTTCCTGATTACCAGCGATGAAGAGGGACCCTCCGTTGACGGAACCGTCAAGGTGGTTGAACAGCTGGTCGCACGTGGCGAACAGATAGACTGGTGCCTGGTCGGCGAACCGTCCAGCAGCAAGCAGACCGGCGATATCATTAAAAACGGCCGCCGCGGATCACTCAATGGCAGGCTGCGCGTCAGGGGCCGGCAGGGCCACGTCGCCTACCCGCAGCTGGCGGTCAACCCCATACACCGGGCTGCACCCGCGCTCGCCGAACTCGCAAGCGTTAAGTGGGATGCCGGCAATGAATTTTTCCCGCCGACCACTTTCCAGGTTGCCAACATCTCCGCCGGCAGCGGTGCTGAAAACGTCATACCCGGCGTGCTCGATGCACAGTTCAACCTGCGCTTCTCAACCGAATTAACTGCAGACTCTATCAAGTCAAGGATCGAGGCAATCCTTGACCGGCACGGGCTGGACTATACAATCGACTGGAAACTCTCGGGACAGCCGTTCCTGACACCCGTGGGTGAACTGGTCGATGCCGCGCGCGCGGCCATTCGCAGCATTAGCGGGATCGATACCGAGCTTTCCACCAGCGGCGGAACATCCGATGGCCGCTTTATCGCGCCAACCGGCGCACAGGTCGTCGAGCTGGGGCCCGTGAACGCCACTATTCATCAAATAAATGAATGTGTAAAAGCAGAGGAACTTGATACACTATCAATGGTATACGGGGACATACTCACACGATTACTAACCTGAGATAACAACAATGGCTACTGAGTATCTGACGGGTTTTTCCAGCAATCGATTACTGCAGCACGGCGCCTGCATCACCATGGTTCTACTTCTTTCCGCCTGCTCCATGGGGCAGATGGTAGTTCGCGGTACACAAACCATCCTCGACAGCGGCATCGAATCGATGAACCGCGAGACCGACCTGCAACTTGCACGCGAAGCCATGCCGGCCAACCTCAAGCTGATCGAAGGCATGCTGATTGAAGACCCGAACAACAGCGAGCTGCGCCTGTTCGCGGCCGAAGGCTTCTATGGCTACAGCTTCGGATTTATCGAAGCGGAAGATGTCGATCGAGCGCGCCTGCTCTATCGCCGCTGCTACTCCCATGCGCGCAAGGCGCTGCAGCGCTCCGGTATACAGGTAGACCCTGAATCGGCCAGCACGCAAGAACTGCAGGCCGCGGTCGACGCTGCCGGGGAAAAATCCGTCCCCGCCCTGTTCTGGAGTGCGTCCTGCCTTGGCAAGTGGATCGATCTCAACCGCGACAACCCGGGCGGCATTGCCGCACTCTCCGGCGTTGCCGCCATGATGCAGCGCGTCATTGAACTGGACAATGAATTCTATTTCGGCGGTGCACACCTGTTTTTCGGCGTCTACTACGGTGGCCGCTCGCCAATGTTTGGCGGCAACTTTGCGCAGTCTGAAAAAAGCTTCCAGCGTGCGGCTGAAATAAACAAGAACAGGTTATTGCTGGTGGATGTACTGCGCGCCGAATATCTCGATCACCAGAAACTCGATCAGCAGGCATTCCATGCCCGCCTGCAAAAGGTCATCAGTGCCGCTGACGACCTGTACCCGGAAATGGCGCTGGTCAACGGCATAAGCAAACAAAGGGCGAGACGCTTGCTGGCAATCGAAAAGGACTGGTTCTGAGCATGCCCCGCGCTGGCAAAACAGTCCGGGTACTTGGCGCAATCGCCCTGTGCCTTGTTCTGTTCGCGAGCACGTCTTTAGGTGCAGAAAAGGTCTATGAACTGAAGTTCGCCACCCTCGCCCCGGCAGGGACCACCTGGATGAACATGCTGCAGGACTGGGCCGACCAGGTACGCGAAGAGAGCCACGGGCGACTGGTCTTCAAGATCTACCCCGGCGGTGTACAGGGTGACGAGCCGGATGTGCTCAAAAAGATCCGCTTTGGCCAGCTGCATGGCGGCGCCTTTACCGGCTACGGACTGGGACATATTTACTCTCCGGTACGCGTGCTGGAACTGCCGTTTCTTTTCAAAAGTATTGATGAAATTGATTACGTACGTCATCAGTTCATGCCGGATATCGAGCAGGGTTACCGCGACAACGGTTATGAACTGCTTGGCTGGATGGAAGTCGGATTTATTTATTTCTTTTCCAGGGAACCCATCCATTCACTCGACGACCTGAAAAATCGTCGCATCTGGCACTGGAAAGGCGATCCGCTCGGCGCGGCCTTTTTTGACGCCAGCGGCCTGTCACCAATACCGCTCTCCATTATCGATGTCTACACCAGCCTTTCCACCGGGCTGATCGACACGGTGTATTGCCCGCCGCTGGGTGCCATTGCCCTGCAATGGTTCACCAAGACAAAATATATCACCAATGTTCCCATGGCCAACGGCATCGGTTCGCTGGTGGTATCGCGCAAGTTTTTCCAGGACCTGCCGCAGGACCTGCAGAAACTGTTAAAACGCAGCGGACAGATTACCGGTGAGAAGCTGATTGCCGCCACCCGCCGGGACAATGCCGAGAGCCTCTCTGTGCTGGAAGAAAAGGGCATGGAATTTGTCATGGATACCGAGGACCTCGACTCTGACGAGATGAAGGCCCTCAGCAGGAAAGCCGGGGAAAGCCTGATGGAAAACGGCTACATTCCCGAATCAACCATAGAAAAAGTCAACCAATGGCTGGATGATTACAATGCCGGCAAAGCAAAAGAAACGGTAAATGCACCTGGCTGAACCTCACTGGATAACCGGCTTTCGCCATGCGTTATTGCGCATCGACATGTTCATGGCGGGCAGCTCATTGATGATCCTGCTGGGCCTGGTTTTTGGCCAGGTCATCGCGCGTAATTTTTTCCATTCAAGCATCCCGCATGCTGATATTGTCTCACGCTACATGGTCCTTTATGTCACCTTCTTCGGCGCGGGACTTGCCATCGAATATCACAAACACATACGCATAGACGTTTGCACGGCATGGATGCGACCCGAAAAACTCCTCAAACTGAGACCATTGCTGTACCTGATCTCTGCAGCAATCTGCAGCGTGCTTACCTGGGCAGCCGGACGGTTCTGGTATGACGACTGGCAGTATGTTGCCGACTATGAACGCTGGGCCTCGATCCTCGCCCTGATCACCCCGTTCGGCTTCTTTCTGCTGGCGCTCCATTTCCTGATCAGCGGTCTGTTTACTCCCCCGGCGGATGAGAATATCCCATGACCATCGCGGTGATTGTCCTGTTGGTGCTGCTGACATTACTGGGAATGCCCCTGTTTATTGCACTGGCCGGTGGCGCCCTGCTGGCGACGTACAACGCAGGGCTGGACCCTGCGCTGCTTGCCGTTGAATTAAACAGGCTGGCGGCATCACCCTACCTGGCGGCGATCCCGCTATTCACCTTTGCCGGCGTCGTACTTGCCGCCGGTGGTGCACCGCAACGCATGATCCAGTTATTCAATGCCCTGGTCGGCTGGCTGCCGGGCGGCATCGCCAGCGTGGCACTTGCATCGTGTGCGTTTTTTACCGCGTTCTCAGGTGCATCGGGGGTAACGATCCTGGCACTTGGCGGCTTGATGTTCCCGATGCTCGCCCATGCCGGCTACAAAGAGCGTTTCAACCTGGGGTTGCTGACGACATCCGGCTCACTCGGCCTGCTGTTCCCGCCCAGCCTGGCCATCCTGCTCTACGGTATCGTGGCAGGCGTCAGCATCGATCAATTGTTTCTCGCCGGGCTGGCACCCGGTTTGTTGCTGCTGGTAATGCTGGCACTGTACTGCATGTTCGTCGGCAGGAACACGGACGTGCTGCGCCACAAGTTCTCATGGAAGAAGCTTGCCATCGCAACGAGAGAAGGCATCTGGGACATGCTCCTGCCGATCGGGGTAATCGTCGGGATATTCGGCGGCTTTGTCACCATCAGCGAGGCATCCGCCTGCACAGCGGTCTATGTGTTACTGCTTGAAGGCGTCATTCATCGCGAAATACACCTGGTCAAACACCTGCCCGAACTGCTCAGGGACGCCGCCATCCTGGTCGGCAGTATCCTCGTCATCCTGAGTGTGGCGATGGGACTGACCAACCTGCTGATCGATGCGCAGATCCCGACGAAAATTCTCGCCTACATGCAAATACATGTCGATTCGCAACTGCAATTCCTGCTCCTGCTGAACGCGTTTCTGCTGATCGTCGGCTGCATGATGGATATCTTCTCGGCAACTGTTGTCGTTGTTCCCCTGATCCTGCCGATAGCCTTGAGTTACGGCATCAACCCGGTGCACCTGGGTATCATCTTTCTCGCCAATCTGGAAATCGGCTATAGTACGCCGCCGGTTGGCATCAATCTTTTCATCGCCAGCCAGCGCTTCAATCGTCCGATCCTCAGCCTGTTCCGTGCTGCGCTTCCCTTTCTCGCGCTGATGCTGATCTGGCTCGGGCTTGTAACCTATGTCCCCTACCTGACACTCTGGTGGGATACCTGATTACCCGGGTTTTTTTCACAGCCTGATGCCGGGTGCATTGCATGCAACAATATTAATCCGGGTCTGCGATCCATGAGTATCACCGGCAAAGCCCTCCCGTTTTTACATATCTGCCTGCTGCTCGTCGGCGTGCTGGCTGGCGCATGCAGTGATCAACAGGCCGGCTTTCGCCTGCCTGATGACGCCGTATTGCTCGCTTTTGGCGACAGCATTACCTACGGCAGCGGCGCAGAAGAAGAACAAAGTTACCCTGCCGTACTGTCACGCCTGAGCGGTCACCCGGTTATCAATGCAGGCATCCCCGGCGAGATCAGTGCCGCGGGAAAGCAGCGTCTGCCCGCCCTGCTCGACAGGCACAAACCAGCGCTGCTGATACTTTGTCATGGCGGCAACGACCTGCTGCACAGGCTCGACCCGGTTGAGACGCGCAGCAACCTGGAAGCAATGATCGAGAGTGCCAGCCAGCGCAATATCCCGGTGCTGCTGATCGGCGTACCGGAGTTCGCATTACTGTTTCTTGATACCAGTGAAATGTACAACGAACTTGCAGAGAAATACGCGCTGCTCTATGAAGGAAAGGTGTTACCCCGGGTTGAATCCGATCCCGGGCTCAAGTCCGACCGCATTCATCCCAATGCAGAGGGTTACCGGGAAATCGCAGTGGCGGTTCATCAACTTCTCATCAACAGCGGCGCCCTTGATCAAGGGAACCCCTGATGTACACCCGTTGCGAAGGACAGGATGGCGCTGTTCATTAATTAATCAGTAATCCGCTGAGCGACACCATGCCCGTATTCCTCAGGGCCGCTTGACGTCTGCAACATTGTCGCGCAGGTACACAGGGACCGCATCTTCCGGCTTGACCAGCGATCCGCGCCGATATTCGCCGATAGCAATGCGGACAACGTCCCCTGCCCGCGGCTCGAGGTCGGGCAGCACCCGCACCAGCTGCTCCCCGAACCTGGGCATAAGTATCTCCGCATAGGCCTCCCAGCCACTGCCCGCGGCAACCCAGTCACCTGCTGGCAGTGACGGCGCGGCATCCGGAGTGCACACGTGCTCGTCTCCAAGCAGCAACACACCATCAGCCGTCCTTTCATAGCACGCCCAGTAGACCTCCTCCCTGCGCGCATCAAGTGCTGCAATCACCCGTGGCACGGAAGACTCGCGCATGGCACCGAACGCCAGCGCCGCCAGCGTCGACACCGGGATTACCGGCAAATCAGCGGCAAAGGCAATCCCCTGCACGATGCTGGCGGCAATACGCACCCCGGTAAACGAACCGGGGCCGCGCCCGAATGCAATCGCGTCGAGTTCGCCGACCGCACAACCGGATTCCGCCAGCAGTGACTCGATCATCGGCAGAATCAGCGCGGCATGCTGACGCGGCGCAAGCGCATCACGCTCCACCACCTCACCATCCACCGAGAGCGCCGCCGAACAGGCAGCCGATGAAGTTTCTATAGCCAGTATTCTTGTCGTCATAACGGAAATATTATCTTATTGCACCAGCGGTTCGATTAGCGCCGATTCAACCCCGGCGTAGAATTCATGCACGCTGTCGATGCTGTTGCAGTGCGGCATCTTCGGCAGGCTGTTGAGGAACACCCGGCCGTAGGATTTTGTACGCAGGCGCGGGTCACACAGCACCAGCACTCCGCGGTCATTGCGGTCACGTATCAGGCGGCCAACGCCCTGCTTCAGGCTGATTACCGCGGCAGGCAGCTGGTAATCCATGAACGGGTTCCTGCCCTGTTTGCGCAGTGCGTCGATGCGCGCCTGCAGCACCGGGTCTCCCGGTGAGCTGAACGGCAGCTTGTCGATAATGACACAGGACAAGGCCTCACCGCGCACATCGACGCCCTCCCAGAAACTGCTGGTGCCGAGCAACACCGCATTGCCGAGATAACGAAAGCGCTCCAGCAACTCGCGGCGTGGCGCAGAACCCTGCACCAGCACGGGATAATCGAGCGTGTCCTGCAACTGCGCAGCCGCCGACTGCAGGGCGCTGTGACTGGTAAACAGCAGGAATGCCCTGCCCTGGCTGGCCTCGAGGACTTCACGTGCACAAGCGACAAAGGCCGTGGAATAGTCAGGGTGGTTCGGCTCCGGCATACGATCGGGCAGGTACAACAAGGCATTGCGCTGGTAATCAAACGGGCTGTCCAGTTTCAGCTGCTGGACATCCTCAAGACCGAGTTGCATGGAAAAGTGGCGGAAACTTTCACCGACGGCCAGCGTTGCCGAGGTGAATATCCATGCACTGGACAGGTTTTCCAGGCAACCGCTGAAAACCTCTGCAATATTCAGCGGTGTCAGGTTGAGGCGAAACGAATGACGCTGCGTTTCGAACCAGTGGATATGCTCGCCCGACGGCTCTTTCAGCAACAGGGTCAGGCGCTCCGCCAGCAACATGGCGCGTTGCCAGCAGCTTTCCAGTCCCTTGCCGCGCTCCGCCGCCAGCGCCAGCCACTCCACCAGGGTATGCAGGCAGCCTGCAAGTTCCTCGAGCAGTTCCTGGAAATTCCGGTTGCCCGATACCTCTGACCAGGCCGCACGCCGGTCGGCTGTGCCGAGTTCCAGCCGCAAGCGCTGTACCAGCCCTTCCAGTTGCTGCGCAGCCGCGGGCAGGTCCTGCATGTCACCGGCTTCACGCAGATGCTCGGCACGGGTATCGCGGGCCAGCTCGCGCAACTGGTGGCTGCTGAGCGTAATCCCGAAAAATGCCGAGGCCACGTCGGGCAGCTGGTGGGCCTCGTCGATGATAAAGGCATCTGCGCCGGGCAACAGCTCGCCAAAGCCTTCCTCGCGAAGCACCATGTCTGCAAACAGCAGGTGATGATTGATCACCAGCACATCCGCCTCCAGCGCATTACGCCGTGCCTTGACGACGAAGCATTCCTGGAAGAATTCGCATTCCTGGCCAAGACAATTCTCGGTCGACGAGGTAACCCGCGGCCAGATAATCGAATCCTCCGGGACGTTACCCAGCTCCGCGATATCACCCGTGCGCGTACGCTTCGACCAGGCCTCGATTTCACCGACTTCATGCAGTTGCGCCCGCGACAAACGCCGCCCTTCACTGTCAGCCGTACCGAGGCGATGCCAGCAGAGATAATTGCTGCGGCCCTTGAGCAAGGCCGTCTTCACCGCGGCATTGAGCGCCTCGCGAATCACGGGCAGGTCCTTGCCAAACAGCTGGTCCTGCAAATGCCGGGTTCCGGTCGAGATGATGACTTTCTTGCCGGATAGCAGCGCCGGCATCAGGTAGGCAAAGGTCTTGCCGGTGCCGGTACCCGCCTCGACGATCAGCGATTGCTGCCGGGCAATGGCCTGCTCGATCGCCTCTGCCATGCGCTGCTGTTCCTCACGCAGCGAGAATCCCGGCAGGCGATCGGCCAGCGGGCCTTCATCTCCAAGTAACTCGGCAATATTTGTCATCGGGTCTGCAAATCGGTCCGGGGGGCCTGTTAGTGTCCGTTCATTAACGTCTGCATTTCTCTCGCCAAGACGCAAAGAACGTAAAGTTATAGAATTCTGTTATCGAAAACACTCTAATATTTTTTCTTCGCGTCTTTGCGCCTTGGCGAGAATTATTCTTTGTAGGTTTGTTTTTAAAAGTACGCTCTGCACCCAACTCGCCGTCACTTCGACGCATGCTGCCACCTAGCGCCGTTCAAGTTCACGGGCCCGCTGTTCAGCGGCAGTTGCACCCTTCGCATCACCGCGCTGGTGGCGCGCCTCGGCGATCAATTTCCAGTTGCGCACCTGCTGGGCGCTGTTCCCCGGCGCAAGGCTGTTGGACTTGAGCGCCAGCTGTTCTGCCTGCAACACTTCACCCTGTGCGAGGCGAACCGTGGCCAGGTTATGCCAGAGCGCCGCGTCGCCGGGATTGATGCGGATGGCCCGTTCCAGTGATGCCGCGGATGCATCAAGATCGCCGTCATTGGCCTGTTGCTCGGCATGCTCCAGCAATGCAAGCACGGCAGGCGGCCGGGGGGTGACAACGG
>JBATIF010000010.1:0-2032 GCA_049667605.1 Gammaproteobacteria bacterium | reverse complement strand
GAACGCGTGGGTGTTCTGGTGGACAAGGCGCCAACCACGGCAGACAAGACTGAGCTCTCGTGGGATTCTGTTACGGCGACTTTTGACTTCTACGCAAATCGCTTCAAGTCACGGCTACACGCAGGTGCGGATAAATAAATCGGTCACCGCAGTCCGGCCCTGGCAAGGTTAAATAAATTATGCAAACTCTGATTTATTCAAATTCACCCGTCTTTACGAGCGCGATGTACATGGATGTACAAGTGCCGCGGGAGGCATGGGTGCCGGGAGCAGCCAAGTGGCAATCTCACACTATGGAATCAGTTAGTTGGAGATTGCTTTGCCTACAGGGAAGGTCACTCCGGGCATCCTGCCCTCTCGTGACACTCGTACATCCCTGTACATCGTAGGTAAGGGGCGTGAGCAGGATGCGGAAGCTTCGTCACTTTGTTCCTCGCAATGACGAATAAATCAGAGCTTCCTTATCGATATTATCTTTCACCCTTGCACGGGGCCGGGCTAATGAGTCCGGTTGCCGCGTCGCGGCGCAGATAACCCATGGCAATGAAAAACAGCCTTTCCTGGAAACTTGTCACCCTCTTTCTTGCAGGCTGCATAGGCTCGATCGCCATCCTTGCAACCATGTCGGTGAACGTGGGCACAAACATCCTGTTTGAACGCGAGCAGGCCGCGCTGAATGCGGTGCGCTCGTCGCGACAGCATTATCTCGAGAAGTATTTCGAGATCATGCGCGGGCAGATGTTCAATTTCAGCAAGAATCGCATGGTCGCCGAGGCGACTGTCGAGCTTGGTGCTGCCTTTGCCCGGGTACCGACCCAGCTGGCAGACAGCGCTTATGCAGGGGAAAAGGCACATACGCTACTGAAAGGCTATTACGAGAAAGAAATCATGCCCCGTCTCGAGGCCGCCGGTTACACGGGCAATGGCCCGGACAGCTACATTCCTGAATCGGCAGCCGGGCGGGATTTGCAGGCCATGTATATCGCTGGCAACCCGCACCCCAAAGCAGAGCGGCAGCTGCTGGATCGTGCCATTGCCGAGATCGATTACAACAGGGTGCACCAGCGCATTCACCCGCGTGTTCTCGACTACCGCGAAACGTTCGGTTTTTACGACATCTTTCTCTTCGACCTGCAAGGCAACCTCGTCTACTCCGTCCTCAAGGAAATGGATTTCGCTACAAACTTTGTGACGGGTCCTTACGCAGATACCAATCTGGCAAAAATATTTGACCGGGCGCGACAGGCGGACCAGCAGGGCTCGATCTTCATTGAGGATTATCGCGCGTATGCACCGAGCTTTGGCTTACCCGCGAGCTTTTTCGCGGCACCGGTTTTTCAGGATGACGTCAAGGTAGGGGTTGCAGCTTTCCAGCTGCCGATCGATGAAATTGACAATGTGGTGCGAGATGTCTCCGGACTGGGACGCACGGGGCAGGTCTACCTGGTCGGTGAGGATTTGCTGATGCGCTCGGACACCCGCTTTAACCCGGATGCGATATTCAGCCAGGAAGTGTCGACAACAGCCGCCAGGCAAGCCATCGCCGGGCAGTCCGGAACGCTTGCAGAACGCGGTTACACCGGACGTGAGGTGCTTGCTTCCTATGCGCCCATCCAGATCAAGGGGTTGCGCTGGGGCATCGTTGCCGAGATCGACACGGCCGAGATAGCCGCACCTGCGCATGCACTGCGCAACCGTGTCATGGGGCTTGGCCTGATCATTGCGCTGCTTGTCGCCGGCATTACCTGGCTGGTACTCAACCGTCTCGTGCTGCAGCCGGTGACCAGGCTTAATAAGGGTGCACGCCTTATCCAGAGCGGGGATTACTCGGCACGGGTAGCGGTGCAGGGCAACGATGAAATCGGTGAACTGGCCAGGGCGTTCAATCACATGACCACGGCCATAGAATCGGATGTCAATGAACGCGAAAAAGCGCAAAAAATACTGCGCGAGCGGGAGGAACGCTTCAGCAGCCTGGTCGCGAACATCCCCGGCATCGTCTACCGCTGCGCCCTCGACGAGCACTGGACCA
>JBATIF010000009.1:0-10223 GCA_049667605.1 Gammaproteobacteria bacterium | reverse complement strand
AAAAATGCAATGGAGCCGACCATTTTATCAAGGGAGCTGAATTTAAATTCGGATCGGCCGAATGGCTGATTAATCCGGCTTTTAGCCGTAACCCGAAGCCACCGGCTTTAGCCGGTGGAGTATTCACACGCAAATAAACAGGTCTGTGTGTGCCACCCGCATTATTGCTAACCCATGGCGTGCCATTTCGCGTGCATGTGCAAGAGAGATTGTGCCACATTGGCCAAGTATCATGATGCGTTTTCGTCCTGCATGTCGGTAGGTAAGAACAAAGCTTTTCTTGCCTGATGGGTAGATGCGAACCCCAAAGCCAGGGATGGTATCGTCCCGGCGAATGTCCTGCTTTTTTCCGGGTTTTGCCGTACTGCAACTTGTCGACGATGGGTTTGGTTAATTTCATTTATTACCTCGCTGAGTTACCACAATGGAGCGAACCCCATCGTGGTCCGTGTGTTGGGGAAGTCAATAAACACATATTTTATATTGATAAATGGTAGGTCAGGGTAGGTGATAGTAGTAGGGATATGTGGCCAGGAACCAGGCAATCTAAGGTTCGAATCCTTCCGGGTGCGCCATCTTCAGCAAAAACAGCCGGTCTACTGAGACCTCCCTGGCCGGCCTTGCTCAGCAACCGGGACGCTGCCCGATTTCTGCCAGGTATTGCATTGGCTTGTTACCGGCCTCCAGCAGCCCCTGCAATTCCGGCGCGATATGACGGGTGGTGATATCCCGTTTGCGATGGCCCGGTGACACTTTCCTGTCTCCAGGTCCACGCCACAGCGCGATATGCACGGATGAGGATTCCGCTTAAGATAGGCTTACAAGAAACCAGACGATTTGACGATCCAATGCGAGCAGTGCAAAAACCACAAAACGGATTGGCCGGGCTCAAGCATTGGCGCTATGACCTGGGCGCCGGCCTGCAGGTGGCATTGGTGTCACTGCCGCTGTCTCTTGGTATCGCGGTGGCCTCCGGCGCGCCGCCTGTTACCGGTGTGATCTCCGCCATCATTGCGGGGCTGATCTTCCCTTTTCTCGGTGGTGCCTATGTCACCATCAGCGGACCCGCCGCCGGTCTCGCCCCGGCACTGCTGGCCGGTATGCTGATGCTGGGGGGCGGCGATCTGGCAGCCGGTTATCCGCTGCTGCTGGTGGCCATCTTCATCACCGGACTGGTGCAGATTATTCTCAGCATGGTCAATGCCGGGCGCTTCGCGATCTTTCTGCCGGTGACGGTGGTGGAGGCCATGCTCGCCGCCATCGGCATCATGATTATCGTCAAGCAGATCCCGCCGTTGTTGGGGGATCTGGCGCCGCTCAGCAAGGACATGCTGTCGGCAATCATAAAGTTACCCGAGAGCCTTGCCCGTATCGAGCTGCCGGTCTTGGCCATCGGGGTCATCTGCCTGTTCCTGATGTTTTACCTGAACAAGACACGCGTCGGCTGGTTGCGGCGGGTGCCGGCCGCACTGGCCGTGGCCGTCATCGGGATCGTTCTGGGATACGCATTCAACCTGGACGCCCGTTTCCTCATCAGTATGCCGGAGAATATTCTGGATGGCGGCATCACCCTGCCGGACTTCGACAGTGTCTGGCGCCGCAGCGAACTGTGGGGTAGCGTGGCGATCGTTGTTATCACGCTAACCCTGATCGACGGAATCGAATCCCTGGCGACCATTGCCGCGGTCGACAAGATCGATCCGTACCAGCGCAAGTCTCACGCCAACACCACCCTGCGGGCCATGGGCGTTTCCAACATGCTGTCCAGCATTGTCGGCGGCCTGACCATCATCCCCGGGGGCGTCAAAAGCCGCGCTAACATCGATGCCGGTGGGCGTACCCTGTGGGCGAATTTTTACAACGCCATGTTCCTGGTCGTCTTCCTGTTCCTGGCCAAGGATCTCATCAGTCGCATCCCGCTGGCCGCCATCGGCGCCATTCTCGTGTACGTGGGCTGGCGCCTGTGCGAGTACCGGGTATTCAAGAAGACCTATGCCATCGGCCGCGACCAGATGGTTATCTTCCTGATCACTGTGGTGGCGATTCTGGCTACAGACCTGCTGGTCGGGATCATGATCGGGGTGGCGGCGGAAATCGCCATGCTGGTTTATCTTCTCAGCCCGTCCTTTCGCATGGTGCTTACCGGCCGGCTGGCCTTCTCCCAGGCCCTTGTCCTGCTGCCGCGTAATCTGTTCGACCTGTTCCGCACCCCCATCATCAAGCTCAAGGAGGAGGAGCATGGCGGCCTGCCCCATTACCAGATCACCCTGGGTTCCGTGGTGTGCTTCAACCTGCTGCCCCTGGACAAGTTGCTCCAGTCCCTGCCCGAGCGCTGTGCGGTGACGGTGGTGGCCAGTGAGTCCGGTCATATCATTGACCATACCGGCATGGAATACCTCCATCAGTTTCAGGAGGAGTGCCTGCGGGAGGGACGCGCCTTCCGCCTGGTGGGGATGGAAAACTACTATCAGTTCACCCCTCATTCGCTGTCCGCGCGCATGCAGGATGCAAAGCTGGTCCGGCAGAAGGCCACGCTGTCGGCACGTTCGCGCATGATGGAGGAGATCGCCGCCAGCCGGGAGTTGAGTTTCGATGCTTCGGTATCGGGTGTGCTTAACGCCCATGATTTTATTTACCTGCGGCGCGGCGACATGCGGCAGGAAAGCAATGTCATGACCGGAGAATTTGCCGGTTTCCATGTGAAACTTTTCGACTACAGTCATACGGCGGCGCCGGATTACTATACCGAGCACCTGCATACGATAATCATCCTTCGTCCACGGGATGAAAACGTGCAACTTCCAGACCTGGTGATCACCCCGGGCCATTACCTGGAACGTTATCTGGTGGGCCTGGAAGAAATGGATACCCCGGAGCTTCTCGCCGGTCTGCGGGATTACCGTGTCTACCGGAGTCCTGAAGGAGCGGATGCCATTCCGACGGTAAAGCGCCTGTTGCCCTTGTTGCAGGACCATCCCGATTTGTACATCGAAATTCAGGATAACACCGTGCTCACCTTCTATCCCAACCGGGACCTGGAAAGCGATGAAGGAGTGCAGCAATTGTTTGCGCTGGCAGCAGGGATTTACGCCGGGGCGTAAGGCGGTTAGTAATAATGGTTTGCAGAAGCAGGAGTCAGTCAAGCTGGTGAGCTTGCATCAAGCGACGCCGTTTTTTCCAGTTCTTCCCGGTTGTGGCAGGAGGCGGCCCATAGAGCGGCTGCCGGATCACCGGGGCGCTTTTTTTGGAGTAGAATAAAACAGAATATACAGGTGGCGGGACCACCTGCTTACACGGCGGTTATGGAGTACATCAGGCGATGAGAAGAGGCATGGCAGGCAAGCATTATGCAGGCATACAGCATGACGGCAATGGTGGCATGACCCAGACCGGCAAGATTATTCGTGATGCCTGGGTGTTTGGCCTGATCGAAGAGGGAGAGACATGCGAGGGCTGGCTGCTACAGGGCGTTGACGACCTGTGGGTCAGGGTCAATCAGGAGTGGGAGAAATACGGGTTCCTGGTGGCCAACCTGCCCGAGGATCTGCGCGAGCGTTTCATGCGCATACAGACCGAAGCCCTGGAGAAGGCCCGCGTATCGGGCTGGGATCCGGAACTTCGGGATGATGATTAGAGCCCGGCTCAGCATCTGTCAGGGCCGCCAGACTGGTGCAGATCAGGATACCCACAGGCTCAACCAGCTCATATGAAGCGCGAATCTCGCGGGAAGCACACCGGGTTCTGGCAGTTCCTCTATCCTGTTGATCCGGTTTGCATACCAGGCAGGAGGTGCTCATCAGGGGCGTGGGTATGCACCCGGGATTCTATCGAGGTGATGAAATTGGACGCTCAGGTCGCGTTTTGATGGCGTTCCGGCGCGATGATGGAACCACCGGTACCCAGCCAGAATCCCAGGCTTTTTTCCGGAAATTCTTCCCAGGGAGTACAGGCAGTATAAAAGGCCTTTGCTCCAACTGAACCGCCCGATCGCGGCCAGGCTGTAGGCATCGAACTTCTTTTTCAGCGCCTTGGCCTTGCGGCTCTCCCCGTAGGCGGTGCTCGGCCGCTTGCTGGACGAAACCTCGGCCAGGTAACGATCCAACGCCTTTTCGAACAGCAGCCTCTCCGCACCGGCCCGGTTGATGGACACACCGCGAACTATTTCGTCCTCGGTCCGACGAGCCCAATCTGCGGCATCGCGCTTGGTGCGAAAGGTCTTGATGGTCACCGGCCAGCCGCGCTTGCGGATGACCGCCTTCCGTGTATTTGAGGGTGTTCTCGTGATGGTCGCCACGGCAACTTCCGGTACAGGTGTACCGGAAGTGTACCGAGTGACACAGGGACTAAAAGCAGAAAGCTTTTATCTCGTTGAATTTATTGGTGCCCAGGGACAGAATCGAACTGCCGACACGAGGATTTTCAATCGGTGTGATCAGGCAACCACGAGAACGTCAGGCACTCTTTGCCCGCTTGCGTCTCTGCACGCCGGGCAACACCGGTGTCACCCGCCAGATATGCTCCGCGTACTCGCTGATAGTGCGATCGGCCGAGAACTTGCCCATGTTCGCCACGTTGAGAATGGCGCGTCTTGTCCATGCCGCCGGATCGCAGTACAGCGCATCCACGCGTTCCTGGCAGGCGATGTAAGAGGCATAGTCTGCCATCAGCAGATAGGGGTCATGCTGCCACAGGCTGTCAGTGATACAGCGGAACAGGCCGGGGGACTCGGGCGAGAAATATCCGCTACCGATCATGTCGAGCGCCTCGACCAGCTCGGGACTGGCATGGCCATAATCACCCGGGCAATAGCCGCTGTGGGTAAGGTTCTTGACCTCGTCGACGTTCAGCCCGAACAGGAAAATGTTCTCTTCGCCCACTTCATCACGAATCTCGACGTTGGCGCCATCGAGCGTGCCGATGGTCAGAGCGCCGTTCAGGGCCAGTTTCATGTTGCCGGTTCCGGATGCCTCGGTGCCCGCCGTCGAGATCTGCTCGGAAAGATCAGCGGCCGGGATGATGTCACCTGCGGTGGTGACATTGTAATTCGGAATGAAGGCCAGCTTGAGCATTCCGCGCGTCGCGGGGTCATTATTCACGACATCCGCAATCGCGTGGATCAGCCGGATGATGAGCTTGGCGCGCGCATAGCCGGGAGCCGCCTTGCCGGCGAAAACTATCGTGCGCGGAACCAGGTCCTGACCTGAGCGCAGGCGGTTGTAGCGTGTCACCACGTGCAGCAGGTTGAGCAGTTGCCGTTTGTACTCGTGGATGCGCTTGACCTGCACGTCAAATAGCGAATTTGGATCGACCTGGAAGCCAAGCCGGTCATGGATAATTTTCGCCAGATCCGCCTTGTTGGCGGTCTTGACGCTGAGGAACACCGACTGGAAGGTCGAATGATCGGCATATTGAGTCAGTTTTTTCAGTTCTTCCAGGTTCTTCAACCAGCCGTTTCCAATCGCCCCGGTAATCAGTTTCGAGAGCCGCGGGTTGGCCTGGTTGAGCCAGCGGCGCTGCGTGATGCCGTTGGTCATGTTGAGAATCTTGTTCGGGTTCATGCGGTGGAAGTCGGCGAATATGGACTCACGCATAAGCTGAGAGTGCAGTTCCGATACACCGTTCACGCGATGACTGCCCACTACGGCCAGATGCGCCATGCGAACGCGACGGCCATGTGACTCGTCAAAAATCGACATGCGCTCCACCATGGCTTCGTTACCCGGGTACCGATGCCGTACTTCTTTCAGAAAATGGTGGTTGATCTCCTGGATTATCTCGAGATGACGCGGCAGCAATTGTCCGAACAGATTGACCGACCACGACTCGAGCGCCTCTGGCATGAGCGTGTGGTTGGTGTAGGAGAATGTGCGCAAGGTGAGGTCCCAGGCCTGTTCCCAACCAAGGTGATGGGTGTCGATGAGCAGACGCATCAGTTCGGGGATGGCAATGGCCGGGTGAGTGTCATTGAGCTGGATGGCGACCTTGTCCGGCAGCGCATCGAAACTTTTGTGCGTCTTGAGGTAGCGGAACAAAATATCCTGTAGCGAGGCACTGGCGAAGAAATATTCCTGCTTGAGCCGCAAGGTGCGTCCGCCTTCCGTGCTGTCATCCGGGTAGAGCACCTTGGAGAGTTTCTCTGACGCGGTCTTTTCCTCGACCGCGTTGATGTAATTTCCGGAATTGAACAGCCGCAGGTCAAAATCGTGCGTGGCCTTGGCCGACCACAGGCGCAGGTTGTTCACCGTGTCGTTGCCGTAACCCGGTACCGGCATGTCGTAGGCCATGGCATTGACCACCTCGGTGTCCACCCAGTGATGCTGGGTGTGGCCCTGTGCATCGCGAAAGCAGTTCACATAGCCGTTGAACTGCACCGGGTAAATCACCTCGGGGCGCGGGAATTCCCATGGATTTCCAAAGCACAGCCAGGGATCCGGACTTTCCGTCTGCTGGCCGTTCTCGACATTCTGATGAAACATGCCATATTCATAGCGGATGCCGTAGCCTACACCGGGGATGCCAAGCGTTGCCATCGCATCGAGGAAGCATGCAGCCAGGCGCCCGAGGCCGCCGTTGCCGAGCCCTGCCTCGAATTCCTGCTCGCGCAACGTCTCCAGGTCGAGGCCTATTTCCGCGAGCGCCTTGCGTGCAGATTCGTCGATCTCCAGGTTGAGCAGGGCATTGTAGAGTGTGCGCCCGATGAGAAACTCCAGGGAGAGGTAGTACACGCGCTTGGCATCGGAGTGGTAATAACTGCGTTGTGTCTCCATCCAGCCCTCGATCAGGCGATCGCGCACCGCATAACAGAGCGTGTCCAGCCAGTCGCGGTCGGTGGCGGTGTAACCGTCCTTACCGACCGTATAGGTGAGCCGGTTTGCCAGCGCACGCTTGAGCGCTCCGATATCGAAACCCGAAGTGTCGTGTGGCGGAATCTCAAGCCGGTTCTTTGGCTTCATTCGGGTTTCTCCATAGTACGTCGGGTTGGAACAAATGGCTTAACAAGGGCTGCAGATCCGCACCATCCACATCCGACTGTTTTGCCATATCGCTAGTCCGGTCATAAGCCGCGACCTCGACACCATTGCAGTGCTTACGGTGGGCCATGTTGCCGCCCATCTTGCCAAACCCGATTATCGACACACATGGTTTCACTCGCTGAATGCAATCACATGACCCGGCTTGCACATACGGGAATGCTTGATAGTTCGCCATATGTCTAACTATTACGGTTAGGATTCGACTTTCTTTAGGGCTCCGCCATGACTGAACCGATTGCACTGGTTTTGACCAGGTAGTTGATTTGTACCGAAGACTGAATCACTTTAATGCGTGGGGCAGACGAGATTCGAACGAAAGGTGTAAGACGAAACACCGATAAAACCAGAGTCAAAAGATATCATTCAGGCGGCAATGAGGATTTCGGTGGGGCAGCCACATAAGAGTCGATAAAGCCGGAGGTTAGTCAATAAATAGATCTAATGGCTCTTCCCCTGATCGGGTGGGTAGATCAGCGTTGTAGGGCCGAATTCATTCGGCCAACAGCCTTGCAATTAGAAGGAAAATGTCTCGTCTAAATTGATATGTTACCCACTCAATCAGGGGAAGAGCCGATCTAATTATCCTGAAGGAATCACGTTTGTTGGATGTGGTTTGCGCAAATTTATTAATCCTCGGAGTCGTCAATTCAGCGAGCGCAGCACTCATCACCAGGGAACTCATCTGGGTCGGCACG
This sequence comes from Gammaproteobacteria bacterium, assembly GCA_049667605.1. Taxonomy (GTDB): domain Bacteria; phylum Pseudomonadota; class Gammaproteobacteria; order UBA9214; family UBA9214; genus UBA9214. The sequence goes on along the minus strand of JBATIF010000009.1, from coordinate 2,494 downwards.
GTAGGGTTTTCGACTGCGGGAACTATTATCTATGACGAAGGACTTCCAACGGTGTCCGGCTCTGGACGGGCTCGGAAAAAGCAAAAAGCAAAACCACGCAAAACAGTCAGACATTTGTAGTACGTATACTGCTGTCCAAAGCTGGCAGCTTTTTTTCTTTTTTTGAATCTAGTACTTTTGGTCAATACCAGTAACCTGATGGTAAATGGCAGTATTGTCTTCTGTAACACTATTTGAAGATCTTTAATTGGAATTAACGCCCTTAAGAAGGATTTATCATGAAGAAGTTATCCCTGTTTGGTGCAAGGTGTGCCGCCCTGTTTACCTTTATTACCGTGACTGCCAATGCGGCTCCTGTCACATTCGACTTTGACTTCAACTTCACCGATGTCAGCGGTACCTATGCAGGTGATATCCAGGTCGGCTACGACGTCAATGGCAGCTATGTCTATGACACCGACGAGAACAACGCATCGGCTTCTGACACCAATCCCGGCAGCATCCCCGGACATGAATACACCTCGCGCTACACTTTCATGGGTGTAAGCTACGGCGCGGACATTTTCGTTCCCGCGTTGAGTGATGGCTTTACCCGGTTGGGCAAGGTGGAAGTTCTGGTGAACAATGACCTGTTTTTAACCTCGGCGGAGACCGGCGGTTTTCTCGCCGATGGCACTTACGACTGGATCGAGATACTGGCGTCCACCGCCGTTGACGTGTGCCCCTCGGGTTCGACCTGCCCACCATACACCCCGGGCAGTCCTGCGGGCACGGAAGACGGGCAGGAATGGACCCTGGCCATCTTCGGCGCCAGCGACTGGTTTGCCGATGGCAGCGTGATCCCCGATAACCTCCCGGTGGACTACCAGGCCCTGCTGGTGGGGCTCAACTTCAATGACAATGGCGGCGAAATCGGCGCGGCCTTTGCATCCACCAGCGCGGTACCGCTGCCCGCGGCCGCCTGGCTGTTTCTTTCCGGCTTGCTGGGGCTGATCGGAATATCCAGACGTAGGAAAGTAGCGTAACCCTGAAAATTAAATCAACACAGACGGCGACTTCGGTCGCCGTTTTAGTTTGCGCATAAGGTCAGTAGTTGTACGATCTCATTGGTACAATGCGCCCTTTGAATCCGGATTTAATGTACTATCATTGGTATTCAGTCAACATGAATATAAACAGCAGTTTGAATAATTGGCCACGTCCACACGTCAATTCAGGATTTCTTGATATGCAGTCGTATGTAATCGCGGTTATAGCAGCTGTCGTTATGCTTGGTGCATGCAGCAACAGGGATTTTTTTTTCGAAGAAGAAACCTTTTCTCGCGACGGGAGATATCAGCGCGACTTTTCATTTTCTCCCGCCGATACCTGCGAAGCGGCCCGCTGCACCCTGCTTGGTCAGGGTTATGTCATGTCGCCAGGTTATCGGGATTCTCCTCTGGAAATGGTGGGCAGCAAAGAATTCAGGCGAACGGAAAACGAGTATTCCATCCTTCAGGTGCATATAAGCTGTCTTGAAAAAGAACCGGGGAGCACACTCTATGTGACCGCCGTCGAAAGCCATTTCGATGTGGCGGAACATAAGAAAAAGACCATGATAGGAGTACCCGTTTTGACACCCATGACGGTTACCCGGTCGGTATCATCGGAGGCGCAGCTAAAACTCAGTGGAGAAACGGTTTCTGATGCCGGTTTCTACAAACGGTTTTTCAAGGCGGTTTCAAGGGTCTTGCGGACTCGCTAACAGGACCTGAAAAGTCAATCGAGTCTGGCCCCTTTGATTTCGTGGTTGACGCCAAGGGATTCAGATCCCCCGGCCCCGGCATCGTAACTACAAGATTTCCAGGAGAGATGGTGGGCACGCCTGGACTCGAACCTGGGACCAGGGAATTATGATGAACATTAATTCACCAGTTCTTATTTAAGAAAGTGTAAGAGTCGTAAACGCTTTTTCTGACTTACAGAACACCGACCCCATCCCGAACAAGATGGCGGGGCAACCCGGAACGGGATGCGAGCAATTTGAAGAAGCGGGAGGTTTTCAGGAGACCGAACACCAACCAGGCGTGGGCTTGCGGCTTTTCATGGGCCGGGTTGTTGCGTGCGGGTGGTCAGCAGATTCACCTTGTCAGAGTGACGGAACGTTAAGGAATCCCGAATTTATTGTTAGTTCGCCCTTCTGATCGGAAACCGAAACTGTTTTGATGTCGATCGATTTCAGGGTTTCCGACATCATTCCAAAAAAGTATCCCTTCGTTTACAATTATCTAGACATTATGTCGGCAACAGCCATTTTATTTACCTCAATGCCCTAAATATTATAGACAGATTATCTTTTAAGGAGAATTACTCGGCTATGACCAACCCTCAAAAACACACAGTCAATGACGAACCCAGATATCGCATCGGCGCCGTCTGTCGCCTGACCGGCTTGACGCAGCATGTGCTGCGAGTCTGGGAAAAACGTTACGGGGTGGTTGTTCCTGAGCGCAGT
>JBATIF010000008.1:0-29712 GCA_049667605.1 Gammaproteobacteria bacterium | reverse complement strand
TTCTCACTTCTCACTTCTCACTTCTCACTTCTCACTTCTCACTTCTCAATTCTTATATTTACCCCTTTATTTTCAGGGTCGCGCGGAATATTCTGTTAAACTTACTTACCATGAACACCTTATCCGGAAAACACATTCTGCTCGGCGTGACCGGCGGGATAGCGGCCTACAAGAGTGCCGAGTTGATTCGTCAGCTGCGTGAGCAGGGCGCCGTGGTGCGCGTGGTCATGACCCGGGCTGCCGGTGAATTCATTACGCCACTTACCCTGCAGGCCCTCTCGGGCCACCCGGTACACACTGAACTCCTCGACAGCGGGGCAGAGGCGGCCATGGGGCACATCGAGCTGGCACGCTGGGCGGATGTCCTGCTGGTTGCACCGGCGACGGCGGATTTTATTGCCCGGCTGGTGCAGGGCCGTGCGGATGACCTGCTGGCGGCCGTCTGCCTGGCCTGCGCCGCGCCGCTTGCAATCGCGCCGGCGATGAACCGCGTCATGTGGGAAAAGCCTGCCACGCAGCATAATGTTGGCATTTTGCAGAGGCGTGGCGTGCGGCTGCTGGGACCGGCAGAGGGCCTGCAGGCCTGCGGAGAAACCGGCCCGGGCCGCCTGCTCGAGGCGGATGCGCTGGTCGATGCGCTGTCCGGCATGTTTCACAGCGGCGTACTGGCCGGTTGCCGGGTGCTTATTACGGCGGGCCCGACGCGCGAGGCAATCGACCCGGTACGCTATATCAGTAATCGCAGCTCCGGGCGTATGGGCTTTGCCGTTGCCGCAGCAGCAGCCGAGGCCGGCGCGCAGGTGACGCTGGTCAGCGGCCCGGTTGGCCTGGAAACTCCGTCGCGAGTGCGGCGCATCGATGTGGAATCGGCGCAGGCAATGTATGAACTCGTCATCGAACACGCGGCAGGCAATGATGTTTTTATCGGCGTTGCGGCCGTGGCCGATTACCGTCCGGCGCGCGTGGCGGGGCAGAAACTGAAGAAGTCCGGGGACAGAATGACCCTGGATCTGGCGCGTAATCCGGATATCCTGGCGGCCGTGGCCGCACTCCCCGGCGGACCGTTTACGGTCGGATTTGCCGCCGAAACCGAGGCACTGGAAGCGAACGCCCTGGGCAAGCTGCAGGCCAAGGGGGTCGATATGATTGCGGCCAACGAGGTCGGTACCCGGCTCGGGTTTGATACAGAAGAGAATGCCCTGCAGGTGTACTGGAAAGGCGGCTCGGCCACGCTTGCACTTACCGGCAAGGACAAGCTGGCAAGACAATTGATCGAACTAATAGCCGGGCGCCTCAAAGTCAGCCACAAGCGTGACAACGTGGTCAATATTACGGAGCCGCATGCAAAAGATTCAGCTTAAAATTCTTGATCCGCGCCTTGGCGGGGAATTTCCATTACCACACTATGCCACTGATGGTTCTGCCGGCATGGACCTGCGTGCCTGTGTTGACGAGGCACTCGAACTGGCACCCGGGGAAACACAGCTGATACCCACCGGCATGGCCATGCATGTCGATGACCCGGGCCTGGCGGCAATCCTGTTGCCGCGTTCCGGGCTGGGTCACAAGCACGGCATCGTGCTTGGCAACCTGGTGGGCCTGATTGATTCCGACTACCAGGGACAGGTGTTCGTATCCTGCTGGAACCGTGGTGACACCGCTTTCACGATCGAGCCCGGCGAACGTATTGCACAGATGGTTATCGTTCCGGTGGTGCATGCGGATTTTGAGATTGTAGAGGAGTTTGTCGCCAGCAAACGCGGCGCCGGCGGCTTCGGTCATACCGGCCGCGGTTAGTGGGCGGGGCCCGCCGGTGCCCGCATCAGTCCCGAAATATTCATTTATCTTACTGAATTAAATGAATTTTAATACCAGCCAGTGGCTGGTAACTCAATGCTGTGAAGCGGGCATCAAGCGCGCCGGGTAATGCCTGCCAGGGTGGTCCGGATCCTGGCTGTTTGCGCACTTAATGTTAGACACAGACCTGCCGATAGCTGTCTTAGAGGTCACCAATCAATCGGCAGGTATAACGGACTATGGGCACAGCTAATAGTGCAGTGAAGCATTTGCTTCCCGGCTTCTTCAGGCGCAAACAGGAAGGAGACGAAACAACGGCCTCGACGCCGCTGCCGCAGCTGGCGGGCGGCAGAAAGACAGCCAGCCTTGCCAGTGTCCGCCTGCAGCTGCTGCTCGCAGCGGTGTTATTGCTGGGTGTGCTTGCCGCTTTCTGCTTCCAGTTAATGTCCGGTACGATCACGCACGCTATTGAAAATGAAGCCCGCCTGGTAACGGAGCAGGTGGCGGCACGCGTCTCCACGGTGGTTGATCATTATGGCGCAAGTGTAGCGATGCTCGCCAAGGACCCCGATCTTGCCAGTTTGTTCATAAGAGGCACCCAGGGCGCATTACGGGCAAGAGAAGAATCACTAAGATACGTCTATCCGGATGCGATTAATCTGCGCCTGTTGCTGCCGGGTATCGAGACAATCGACATGCAGGCTTCGCCGCCGCTCAGTTACGCGGCGCTAACGCAGCTGCGCGCCGCAGAAAAAGGTAAAAAAGTGCCGCCCGTCGAAGTACACCTGGTGAATTCACCGCAGCAGCATGTGAATATCGTGCGCCGGGTCATGGACCCGGCGGGTAGCGGTGTGGTCGGACACATCATGCTGTCGCTATCGAATAATATTCTGCAGGGCATTCTCGATAATCTTCCGCAACTGAATGGTTATATCGAGTTGCAGCAGTCCGGTGTTCGGGGTTCGCAGGTCATGCTTGCCTCCTCGGGCGATGCTAATCTGAGAAGCGGCGCTGCAGAACGCAGTCTGAAGGTCGGCGACAGCCGCTGGCAGGTTGCTTACTGGCCGGCCATGAGCAGTATCATGTACCTGGATAGCCTGAGTATCTGGGTGCTGGCTGCATTTCTGTCATCGGCTACAGCTATAATAGCCCTGATCATGGTATTGTTTCGCCGGCTGAATGCTGCGCTGCGCCTTGACCAGGCAAGTATGGCAACCCTGATCAAGGACTACCGTGACGGCTGCGTGCGGCGTGAATACCCGGTTGGCCTGGTCGAGATGCGTGCCTCGATCGAGTTCATGACCCAGCTTGCCGGTGGCGGAGTTGTTCACAAATCGGGCAGTGCTGCACCGCGTGAAAAAGACGCAGGGTCTGATAAGGAAGCTGCATCGCAGGATTGGCTTGCGGAAGATGAACCGCAGGTCCCGGATATGAAAGAAGGGGTGGCGGCGAAATATGATTCCGCTATACCGAGTGATAACCTGATTGTGGAGGAAGTTCCGCTGGATTCCAAACCCGTTTCTGTTGCTGGCGCCGGTATTGATGCATCAATATTCAGGGCCTATGACATCCGTGGAATCGTCGATAGAACGCTGACGGTTAACACTGTTAAATTGATCGGTTCGGCCATTGGCAGCGAGGCGCTGCAGCGCGGGCGGGATACGATCGTTGTTGGCCGTGATGGCCGCCTGTCGGGTCCCACGCTTGCCAGGGCCCTGATAGAAGGTATTACAGCTACGGGCTGCAATGTGAAGGACATTGGTTGCGTGCCGACGCCGGTGCTGTACTTTGCAACCCACAGTCTGGATACCCATAGCGGGGTTATCGTCACCGGTAGCCACAATCCGCCTGACTACAATGGCCTGAAAATCATGATTGATGGTGAGACCCTGTCGGGGCAGTCCATCCAGCAGTTGCGCGAGCGTATCGAGGCGAAGAACTTTATTTCCGGCCAGGGCCGGGTGGAGACGCTTGATATCGTCCCCGAGTATGTGGAACGCGTTTGCAGGGATGTAACCATTTCCAGGCCGCTCAAGGTGGTGGTTGACTGCGGCAACGGGGTCGCAGGCGGTATTGTGCCGGAATTGCTGAAAAAGCTTGGCTGCACGGTGACCGAACTGTTCTGCGAGGTCGATGGTAATTTCCCGAATCACCATCCGGACCCTAGCAGGCCGGAAAATCTGCAGGACCTGATAAAGTCGGTTGCCGCAAACCAGGCAGATCTTGGCCTGGCCTTCGACGGTGATGGTGACCGTCTCGGGGTGGTGACATCCGGGGGCGATATTGTCTGGCCGGATCGTGTCCTCATGCTATATGCACTTGATATTCTCACGCGGAATCCCGGCGGCCAGATTATCTACGACGTGAAATGTACCCGCCATCTCGACAAGATAATTCGTGAGCATGGTGGCAAGCCACTGATGTGGAAGACCGGTCATTCCTTCATGAAGGCTAAAATCAAGGAAACCGGCGCACTGCTCGCGGGTGAAATGAGTGGCCATATCTTCATCAGTGAGCGCTGGTTTGGTTTTGACGACGCCCTCTACGCGGGCGCCCGCCTGCTGGAAATACTGGGTAAGGACAAGCGTACGTCCGCGGAAGTATTTGCCAGCCTGCCTGACAGCATCAATACACCTGAACTGAACGTTCAGATGCACGAGGGCGAGCCGCCGGTATTTATAGACAAGTTGCTGGAAACCGCACATTTTGAAGATGCGACGGTCTCCACCATTGACGGACTGCGTGCTGACTTCGAGGATGGTTGGGGGCTGATCCGTGCATCGAATACAACGCCGGTACTGGTGTTGCGATTCGAGGCCGACAATGATGCGGCCCTTATGCGCATCATGGGTGAATTCAGGCGCGTCATTCAACAGGTCGATGCGGGTCTCGCCTTGCCGTTCTAGACTTGCCGGGATTGCAATAATCCCCGGATCACTTGTTAGTTCACCTTTTTCCCGCGTACACTCCGCAGGAACCTGAATTGCTAACCGCCCTGCCGGTTAATGGCTGCCATGTCCCTGACACCTGAAAATGCTAGAAATGTTGCGCATGTCCTCAGCGAGGCAATGCCTTATATCCGTCGCTTCCGCGGCACGACCGTGGTCATCAAGTATGGCGGCAATGCCATGGTTGACGAGGAGCTGAAGAGCGGTTTCGCACGCGATATTGTTTTAATGAAGCTGGTGGGTATAAACCCGGTAGTGGTACATGGCGGTGGCCCGCAGATCGGACACCTGCTGGAAAAGATCGGCAAGGAAACCTCTTTTGTGCAAGGCATGCGGGTAACCGACAGTGAAACCATGGACGTTGTCGAGATGGTGCTGGGAGGTCTTGTAAACAAGGAAATCGTTAACCTGATAACGCGCCACGGGGGCCGGGCGGTAGGGCTCAGCGGCAAGGACGGCGATCTGATACGGGCTCGCAAGATGACCATCAGGCGCGATTCGCCGGAGCTTGAAGCCCCCGAGATTATTGACCTGGGTCATGTTGGTGAGGTGGCAAGCATTGATCCCAGTGTGGTGAATATGCTGGTAAGCGGAGATTTTATTCCGGTAATCGCACCGATCGGTGTCGGTGAGGATGGTCACTCCTACAACATCAATGCCGACCTTGTTGCAGGGCGCATGGCCGAGGTTCTCGGTGCCGAGAAATTGATACTGTTGACCAACACGCAGGGTCTGCTCGACAAGAAAGGGGGGCTATTGACCGGGCTTGGTGCGGACGATGTGGCCCGTTTGATTGCTGATGGTACGATCCACAGCGGGATGTTGCCGAAGATTCAATGTGCGCTGTCTGCAGTGAACACGGGTGTGTCCGCTGCCCACATCATAGACGGACGGGTAACGCATGCCGTGTTGCTGGAGTTGTTTACAGATGAGGGTGTTGGCACACTGATTCGTGCCTGAGTGTTACTGCGGCTGTTCTTTTGTCAGGGCCCGGAAGCGCTGAATATCCTTGTCGAACTTCATTCTTATATCATCCTGTTCTGCCTTTTTTGCCACTATAAAGGACTCGTTCTCCAGAGTCTGGGCGCGGATGTTTTCAATCTGTCGCGTGAGCATTTCGGGTATCGGTTTTCCGCTACGTTCGAAGTCCGCAGCATCTTCCGTGAGTTGTTTTATGCGATGGTTCATGGACCTGATGCGTCTCTGGGTCAGCTGTATCAGGCCTTCCAGCGATGCCAGTCTGCTGTCCCGTGTATTCAGTAAATCATCTTCACTGGAATAGGTCGCCAGCAGGACATTGTCTTTTTTGGTCTGGGCCTCGGCCTCACGTTGCTGTTCCAGTTTGAGGACCTCCAGGCGCTTCTTTTCAGCAATTTCCTCGGGGGTTTTGGCGGCTTCGAATGTCTTGATGGTCCTGCCCTGCTCGCTGATCTTCTTGCGTTCTATGTCAGAGAATTCTGGAGGAACGCTGTCACCGTAATGGACCTCGCCCTTGTCATCGACCCATTTATACACAAAGGCATAAGCCACGGGCGCATACAGAAGGCTGCAGGCCAGCAGTATCGAAATAAAGTTTATCGAAGTTAATCTCATCAGTTAACAATTACAGTAGTTGAAAAGGTATCCTGAATCATGACTTCCTCGGCCAATACTAGCGCGAACCGGGTACAGCTGTGAACGCACTTGAGCAAATTACACTTTTCCTGATTTCCCTGGTCGCCAACCTGTTCTCCGCATTCTCGGGTGGTGGGGCTGGTCTGATCCAGCTCCCGGCCCTGATCTTTCTCGGGCTGCCTTTTGGCGTGGCCCTGGGAACGCACAAAATAGCCAGTGTTGCCTTGGGTATCGGCGCAACAATCCGGCACTTGAGGGAAGATCGGCTGGAACGCCGCATGGTTACCTGTATCCTCGCCTTCGGCCTGCCCGGGGTGGTGCTGGGTGCAAATATTATCCTCAATGTACCTGAGCGCGGTGCGCAAGTAAGCCTCGGTATCCTCACAGCAGGCTTGGGCGTCTATTCCATGCTCAACCCGGGATTGGGACAGTCTGTCCAGCCTGCCCACCGTGATCATGCAGGTGTCCTGGTTGGCGGGCTGGTACTGTTCGGGATCGGAGTCCTGAACGGCTCGCTGACCTCCGGTACCGGGCTGTTCGTCACCCTTTGGCTGGTACGCTGGTTTGGGCTGGATTACCGCCGGGCAATTGCCTATACATTAATCCTGGTCGGACTGTTCTGGAACGCCAGCGGTGCACTGACGCTGGGGATACTCACTGAAATCCGCTGGGACTGGTTACCGGTGCTGCTGGCCGGTTCCCTGATCGGCGGTTACCTGGGTGCGCACATGGCTATCAAATCGGGTAATCGCTGGATCAAGCGCGGCTTTGAAATTGTCACCCTGCTAATCGGTATCAAGCTCATTACCGGCTGATGAAGATAAAATATTTCTGCCCCGCCACATCATGATCAGCATCATCACGGCGCAGGCCGGATCAAGCGAAGCGCATCCGGCAGGGTTGGCTGCGCGGGTCAAGAAAAGTTAGATCCCGTATTCCGTACGATAGGCCTGTATTTTTGCCACATCCTTGTCGTGGCCGGGCTGCCCCTGCAGGAACTCCAGCAGGTGTTCCAGTTTTACAATGCTGGTAACGCTTATATTGAGGGATGCTTCAATTTCCTGGATGGCTGATATGTTGCCTTGCCCCCTTTCCTGGCGGTCCAGCGCGATCACCACGCCAGCCGGGGTTGCGCGTGCGTGTTTAATGATCTCCACGGCTTCACGAATTGCCGTTCCTGCGGTAATGACGTCATCGACGATAAGCACCCGGCCGATTAATCCTGCGCCGACCAGGTTGCCACCCTCACCGTGGTCCTTGGCCTCCTTGCGATTGAAGCACCAGGGCACATCCCGCTGGTGATGATCGGCCAATGCGATGCTGGTCGTGGCGACCAGCGGAATGCCCTTGTAGGCCGGGCCGAAAAGGACATCAAACCGGGTGTTGCTGTCAGTGATGGCCCGGGCATAAAAGCGTCCCAGCCGTGCCAGCGGCCCTCCGGTATTGAACAGTCCGGCGTTGAAGAAATACGGGCTGGTGCGTCCGGATTTCAGGGTGAAGTCACCAAAGCGCAACACGCCGGCATTGATGGCGAAGTCGATAAATTCGTGCTGGTAGTCTTTCATGAATTGATAATAGTCGTTATGGCCTGCAGGGATCGTTATCATACACGCTGGGCCTATACGGGGAATAGCGTGCGTATCATCACGGTCAATCTGAACGGGATTCGTTCGGCGGCAAAAAAAGGCTTCTTCCAGTGGATGGTACGCCAGCATGCCGACGTGGTCTGTATCCAGGAAACCAGGGCCCGGGTATCGCAACTGCAGGACAAGGTCTTCTGGCCGCGTGGCTGGCATACCTGTTTCCATGATGCCGAAAAGAAGGGCTACAGCGGCGTTGCCATCTACAGCAGGCGTAAACCGGACAAGGTCGTGTCCGGGCTTGGCTGGCCGGACATGGATGCAGAAGGACGCTATATAGAGGCGCGCTTCGGGGCATTGAGCATTATTTCTGTGTACCTGCCGTCGGGCTCATCCAGCGATGAGCGCCAGGCCGTCAAGTTCGATTTTCTCGATCGTTTCATGCCCTATTTAAACAAGCTCAGGCTGAAACGACGTGAGTATGTACTCTGCGGTGACTGGAATATCGCACACAAGGAAATTGACCTGAAAAACTGGCGTGCTAACCGGAAAAATTCCGGCTTTCTTCCCGAGGAGCGTGCCTGGATGGATGACCTGTTTGGGCCAATGGGTTTTGTTGATGCGTTCCGTGCCGTAAATGACAAGCCGGACCAGTACACCTGGTGGTCGAATCGTGGCCAGGCCTGGGCAAAGAACGTCGGTTGGCGTATCGACTACCAGGTTACGACACCCGCAATCGGCAAGGCCGTGCAGGCGGCACGCATCTACAAGGACAAGCGGTTTTCAGATCATGCGCCGCTGATCATGGATTACGATTACGTGCTGTAGTACCAGGATCTTTGCCACAGAGGAAAAACATTCTCGCGCAAAGCCGCAAAGCCGCAAAGATGTTCGTTATTAATCTGTTCTACAAGCTTGAAATTTCTACGCATGAATTCAATTGCCAATTGCCTGGACTCAGTAATGAAATATCTTTTTGATTTTCTTGGCGCCTTTGCGGCTTTGCGCGAAATTTCTTTTCAAAGGGTCTTTCCTCTGTGCCCTCCCGGCAACTGCTGCATGCGTCGCCTAAAGCGCCTACTTTTGGTGCTCTAGCTCCTGCATCCCTGCAGTCGTGTGGCAACTGTTTCAAATTGTTAATGCCTTTTCTTCCGTTCGGAGTGAGGCAGCGGCATTTCGGCAAACATCATCAGGCGTTCTTCCAGCGTGGGGTCACCCAGGCGACGGTCAATCAGGCGACGGCGCTCGGCGATGACGGCAATACCATTGCAGTCATTCAAGGGGAATTCATTATCGAGTCCCCAGCGGCGTTTTCCCTTGTCGCGTCGTTCAGGCATATTTCCACTCCTTCACACTACAAGGTTAGCCGAAGAAAGTTGGCGCGTGCCTTGTAAACCTCTGAATTGTGTGGAAACGGCGGCTGATTTTTATGTAGGAAAACGTATATAAAATAATTTAAACAATGGGTTGAGGCTATGGTGACGGTTTTTTACAGCTGCGCGACCGGATCCGGTTTCAGGGGCTAACCACGCTCTCGCGGTTTTGCTGGCGGAGCAGATACAGCACCAGCAGGATGGCCGGCAGCCCGAGGAGACCTGCGTAGAGAAAGAACCAGGCATAGCTGCTGGTATCGACGACCCAGCCGGAAAAGCCGCCGATGAACTTTGCCGGGAGCGTCATCAGCGAGCTGAACAGGGCATACTGGGTCGCCGTGTAAGCGGTATTGGTAAGACTCGACAGGTAGGCGATAAAGGCCGAGGTTGCAAATCCGCCGCCGAGGTTGTCTGCGCTGATGACGATCGCCAGTGATACCAGGCCGGGTTCACCGACGGCCAGCCAGACAAACAACAGGTTGGTGGTCATGATGAGAATTGCCCCGACCAGCAGCGGACGCAGCATGCCGTAGCGCAGCACCAGCAGGCCACCGAGGGCGGCGCCCGCGATGGTCATAAAGAAGCCGAAGACCTTGGTGATGTTTGCAATCTCTGTCTTGCTGAATCCAAGGTCGAGATAGAAGGGATTGGCCATCACGCCCATGGTGATATCGCTGATCTTGTAGGTACCGACCAGCAGCAGGATGACCACCGCCATGGCGCCGTTGCGCTGAAAGAACTCGACAAACGGACTGGCCACGGCATCCGAGAACCAGGCGATGAGGCGGGCGAGCCGGGTGCGCTTATCCCTGACCCCGATGGTTCTTTCCAGGCGTTCCTCCAGTTCCCGGGTATGCCGGTCGGTAACATGTACGGGTTCGCGGATGATCAGTGTCGTGCAGATCCCGACGCCCATGAGTGCGGCCATGACCAGGTAGGCAACCGGCCAGGACCAGGCCTCGGCCATGTAAAAGGCACCGGCGCCGGCGACCAGCAGGGCGATCCGGTATCCGAATACATAGGTGGCTGCCATCGCACCCTGCAGGTGCTGCTCGACGGCTTCTATGCGATAGGCATCGACCGTGATGTCCTGGGTCGCGGAGCCGAAGGCGACCAGCAAGGCAAAAAACGTCAGCTGTGCCAGTTCACTCTGCGGACTGGTCAGGGCCATGCCGGCAAGGCCGAGCGCGATGCTGCATTGTGCCGCCAGCATCCAGCCGCGCCTTTTTCCCAGCTGCGTGGTCAGTCCCGGCAGCGGCAGCCGGTCGATCACGGGTGCCCAGAAGAACTTGATGGAATAGGTGATCCCTATCCAGCTGAAAAAGCCGATCGTGGTGCGGGCAATACCAATGTCCCTCAACCAGGCGGACAGAGTTGAAAAAACCAGCAGGAACGGCAAACCCGCAGAGAAACCCAGGCAGATCATCCCCAGCACACGGGGATGGCGGTAGATAGACAGGAGTTCGCGCCAGTTTCCGGGGTTCGTCTGTTTATCTCTCATTATCCTGTCAATTAGCGAATTTAAAGCGGTTCTTTATGGGGGTTTTCGCATGTAAGCAGCCGCATCCATGGGCGGCACGGGTCCCCGCCAGGCAGGATGCCTAGGAGCCTGTCGGACTTGGGACTGATCTACTGCGCCGGCGTGACAACGGCCCATTTTCCCGATCCTCCTCGTCAAATAGCTACGGCTATTCTCCTCGAACGATCGAAAAAATGACCTCGTTCTCCCACCCGGCTCGCTACGATCGCCCAAGTCCGACAGGCTCCTAGTGAGTGTAGAAGTCCTGGCTGAAGCCGGCCTCGAGTATTTCCTGGCTGCCCAGCGGCTGTGCCCTGATGCTGAATTTCAGGGTCTCTTCATGGGCGACACGGAACTCACCGATGTAATAGATCGCATTGCCCTCGCGTATTTCACGCAGTTTGATGTCACGTCCCTGGCCGACCAGGTTCCTGGCATGCGCCTCAACCCTGGCAGGCACCGGTTGTGCGAGGCTGTCCGGTATTTTTTTCAGCACCGTGATGTTGATCATGCCGCGGTTCCGGCTGCGCGTAATGCGGTATTCACGGGCCATCCTCGGGGGCAGCATATCAGTCGACAGCGCATTGAAGTGGACCACGTACTCAGCGAAATCTTTTGAATTCTGCGCCAGCGCATAGTGCGGGAACAAGCACGAGATGGTCAGCAAGAATGAAGTGATACAACGTGCCATACCCATATCCGCTCCCCCTGGTTTCAACTGGTGACTACAACTATAGATCATGGCTGCCGGGCTGGCGATGTTTGCAGCGCTACAGGGCGAACCGCTTCTTCGGCAGGCAGGGCAGATGGCGATGCGCACGCTTGATCATGGTGAGCAAGCGGCTGCTGCAATAATCCTGTCAAACAAGTAACGGCATAACCAGCATCTTCAGCACCTGCAGGCCGATCAGCGCAAACAGCGGGGACAGGTCCATGCCGGCGACAGCTGGCAACAGGCGCTGAATCGGTTGCAGCAGCGGGCTGGTGAGGCTGGAGAGCATGGCGCTGACCGGGTTATAGGTGCCGGGATTTATCCAGCTGAGGATGACCTGCACGAAGATCGCAATGATGAAAATATTGAGCATCAATAAAATGAGTTCGATAACAGCATGTATCAGCAGGTTGAGGAGATTGATGTCGCCGCCGCGCAGCAACACGGTCACTGCAAGCGAAATCAGCTGCAGCACCAGCAGCAGCACCAGGGCAGCCGTGTCATATTTGCCGAGGCCTGGAATTATCCTGCGCAGCGGCAGCAGCAAGGGGTTGGTGATGCGCACCAGGAACTGGCTGACCGGATTGTAGAAATCGGCACGCACCACACCCAGCAGAAAACGCAGCATGACCGCGAGGATGTACAGGCTGAACAGGGTGGTGATCAGGAATTCCAGCGGGTTTGTATAGTAGCTTGCCGGCATCCTATTTTCCAAGTTCGTCGCCGAGTTCACGCGAACGTGCAGCAGCGGCTTGCAGTGCCCTGTGCACCAGTCCCTCGAGATCACCATTCTGGAGACTCTGGACAGCACGCTCAGTAGTGCCGCCGGGAGAGGTGACACGCTGCCTCAGGGTGGTTACCTCCTCGCTGCTTTCCAGCGCAATTTTAGCCGCACCAAAGGCCGTTTGCAGGGTCAGCAGGCGCGCTGTTTTTTCCGGCAGTCCGAGTTCCCTGCCGGCCGCCTGCATGGCCTCCATGAACAGGAAAAAATAGGCCGGGCCGCTGCCCGAAAGGGCGGTTACGGCATCCATCAATGTCTCGTCGTCTACCCAGACAGCAATTCCCACGGCACGCAGAATCGATTCTGCGATGTTGCGCTGGTCTTCGCTGGTATTCTCATTGGCAAACAGCGCGGTGGCGCCGCTTTGTACCAGTGCCGGAGTATTCGGCATGCTGCGTACAATCGCACTCTGCTGCCCCAGCCAGTTACGCAAACTGGCTTCGCGAATACCGGCGGCAATGGAGATGACGAGTGGCTGGCGGGCCTCGACCAGTGCTGCCAGGTCCTGCGCCACCGGTTTTATTACCTGAGGCTTGATGGCAAGCACAATGACATCCGCCGACTCGGCCGCCACGCGATTGTCGGGACTTGTCTTCACCCCAAAGCGTTCTGCCAGCCGCTTCAGCCGCCCGCTATCGGTATCGGCAACGCAGATGTTCGCCGCTTTCCAGCCGTCGGCGATCAGGCCGCCAACGAGGCTGGCCGCCATATTACCGCCACCAATAAACGTCAATCGGGTCTCGTTCATGGAATCGACAATACATGATGAAAGCCGCGCACCACAAGCACCACGCGCGTGCGCCGACCGGCGCGACGCCGGCAGCGATGGTTTCCGGCCCGGGGTCGGGCGCCCGTTTCCAACTATCTGATTCGCCGTGCACTATAAGGACTGTTGACTTGAAAAACTTGCGTAATGCGGCATACTCAAGCGCGTCGGTCAGGGGACGCTGGTGCGGCGCCTCGATAATGGTTTTCAATAGTCGATTTGAGCGTTTCACGGTGCTGGTTCCGTGGCGCAAGTTAGCGTCACCTGGTACAGGTCTTTTCAAGTATTCAGGGTCATGGACGATACGCTGTGATGAGTACAATACTGTTAGGGAATAGCTATGGATATTGCTGAATTGCTGGCTTTCAGTGTCAAGAATGGCGCCTCGGACCTGCACCTGTCCGCGGGTCTGCCGCCGATGATCCGTGTCGATGGCGATATGCGCAAGGTCAATGTACCTGCGCTGGATCATAAAACTGTTCACGGGCTTGTTTATGACATCATGAATGACAAGCAACGCAAGGACTACGAAGAATACCTTGAAACCGACTTCTCCTTCGAGATACCGAACCTGGCCAGGTTTCGTGTCAATGCCTTCAACCACAACCGGGGTTCGGGGGCTGTCTTCCGCACAATTCCTTCCGATATACTCGCGCTTGAAGACCTGGGGACGCCGCCGATTTTCAAGGATATTGCTGAAACCCCGCGTGGCCTGGTGCTGGTGACCGGGCCGACCGGTTCCGGCAAGTCGACGACACTGGCCGCCATGATCGACTACATCAATAACCGCTCATACGAACACATACTGACAATTGAAGATCCGATTGAATTCGTTCACGAGAGTAAAAAATGCCTGGTCAACCAGCGCGAGGTTCATCGCGATACCCTTGGTTTCAACGAGGCCCTGCGCTCCGCCCTGCGTGAAGATCCGGATATTATCCTGGTCGGTGAAATGCGTGATCTTGAAACCATACGGCTGGCATTGACCGCAGCAGAAACCGGACACCTGGTATTCGGGACCCTGCATACCACCTCGGCATCGAAGACAATTGACCGTATCATCGATGTTTTCCCCGCGGCGGAAAAAACCATGGTCCGCTCGATGCTCTCTGAATCACTGCGTGCGGTGATTGCGCAGACACTGCTGAAGAAGATCGGCGGTGGCCGTATAGCGGCCTGGGAGATCATGATTGGTACACCTGCGATTCGCAACCTGATCCGCGAGGACAAGGTGGCGCAAATGTATTCATCAATACAGACCGGGCAGTCTTCGGGCATGATAACCCTTGACCAGTACCTCCAGGACATTGTGCAAAGAGGCCTTGTCAGCAAGCAGGATGCGCGTTCCAAGGCGGTTCAAAAAGATAATTTCCGCTAACTGTATAAACTAGGGGTGCTGTAATGGACTTGATTCCACTGCTGGAATTGATGCGCGACAAAAAGGCTTCAGACCTGTTTATAACCACGGGTCTCGCACCTGCCATCAAGGTTGATGGAAAAATAAAAACGGTTTCCGGGGATCCCCTCAAGGCTGATGAAACAATGCAAATTGTTACCGGCATGATGACTCCCGGCCAACGGGAGGAGTTCGAGGCCACACATGAATGTAACTTTGCAATCGGCGAGAAGGGTGTCGGACGTTTTCGCGCAAGTGCCTTTATCCAGCGTGGTCAGGCCGGTGTTGTGTTGCGCCGCATTGAGACGTTTATTCCAGCCATTGAAGAGCTGAACCTGCCGCCGATCCTGAAGAACCTGGCCATGACCAAGCGTGGCTTGATTGTCTTCATCGGGGCTACCGGTACCGGTAAATCGACATCGCTGGCCTCGATGATCGGCTATCGCAACAAGCACAGTAGCGGGCACATCATCACGATCGAAGACCCTATTGAATTCGTGCATCAGCACGATCAATGTATCATCACCCAGCGTGAGGTGGGTATTGATACCGAATCTTACGGGACGGCACTGAAAAATACCTTGCGCCAGGCGCCGGATGTAATCCTCATCGGCGAGGTGCGTGACCGTGAAACCATGAACCATGCAATTGCCTTTGCAGAGACAGGTCACCTGTGTCTGGCGACCCTGCACGCTAACAACGCCAACCAGGCCATGGACCGTATCATCAACTTCTTTCCGGAAGACCGCCGTCCACAACTGTTCATGGACCTTTCTATGAACCTGAAGGCATTTATTGCGCAGCAGTTGATACCACGCGCTGACGGCAATGGCCGACGTGTATGCGTTGAAATCCTGCTGGGGACGCCACTGGCGCGTGACATCATTCGCAAGGGTGAGGTTTACAAGCTGAAAGAGCTGATGAAGCAGTCCAGCCAACAGGGCATGATTACATTTGACCAGGCATTGTTCAATCTCTACAAGGCAGGAGAGATCAGCGTCGATGACGCATTGCACTATGCCGATTCAGCGAATGAAGTACGCCTCATGGTGAAGCTGGACAAGAGCGATGTCGACGAGTACAGCGACGCGATGGAGGATATCTTCCTGGAAGAGCAGACCTAGCAGGGGCGGGGTTGGCCCCGGATCAGCCGGTAACCTTCTTCAGGTGCTCTGACGCAGATACGCACTCGCGAACATTGATCCCGGCATCTTCGTTGATACTGCCGTTTGTCTCCAGCACGACGGTCTTGTTGCCTTCCCGATTGATCAGCACCGGGACGGCGTCCTGGAATAAAGGCCTGCGTACAAAATAGAGTTCCCAGCCAAAATGTTCTATGCCGCGCAATGTGCGTAGTTGCGCTTCGTTGAGCAGTTCCTCAATATTTTCCGGAACCGGCTTGATACCCTTGCGTTGTTCCTTATCCATTTCGATTAACCTCATGGAAAAATGATAATGCAGTGTCTTGCCTGCAGCGCTGCTGCCATGAATTCCGGTTCAACAGCTCCTGCAACTATTTCGGCAGGATCGGGGCTGGCTTTAGGGGATGGCGGGGCGGCGTGCGGGTGAGGCCGGCGCGGAGGCTACCAGACAACCGTGCGCGCATCGAATACCGGGCCGTCTACACAAACGCGCTTCATCGCCGGGCCGTCCGCCGTATTGATGGCAACCGCACAGCCGGCACAGCCACCCACCGCGCAGGCCATGTATTCTTCCAGCGATACCTGGCAGGGAAGCGCATATTCCTGCGCCAGTGCAGCACTTGCTGCCAGCATCGGCGTCGGGCCACAGGCAAACAGGGCGACCCTGTTGCGCTCGTCGTCATCCAGTGCATCGAGCCAGTGGCGCGCCAGGTCGGTAATGTAGCCGCTGTAACAACCAGGATAGGTCTGCAGGCTGGCCAGGCGGCTGGGGATGCCCCAGTCCTCGAGCAGGGGCATCGCTGCCATGATGCCGTCCGGCATGCCGGGCAGCAAAAAACGCGAGGGCTGTGCATTGAACGGGAAGGGAACTTCCGAGCCCATCAGTACCAGTGGCTGCCAGGCGGGGTCCTTGCGCAGGCGATCGGCGAGAAACACCATGGGCGGGATGCCGACGCCGCCGCCCAGCAGCAGGGTGCGTGGTCGGGCCGGGTCCGGGGTAAAGCCGACACCGATCGGGCCGATCAGGCTGATGGTCTCGCCGACGCTACGGGTTGATAATTCATGGGTGCCGATACCGACATCCTTGTAGAGGAACTCAACCCAGCCTGCGGTGGCATGCGCGCGCATAATTGACATTGGCCGGCGCATCGGCAGCGCGGGCCCGCATTGCAGGTGAACGAAATTGCCGGGCGCCGCATGGGCCGCGCATTTTGGCGCCTGCACGCGCAATATATATTGTTCGCCCGGCCAGGCGTCATGCATGAGGATGGTGGCATCCTCGACAAACAGCGTATCGCGGTGTGCCCGGCTAGCGGTCATCGGCAAATCCATCCAGTGAATATACCGGTTTGCCGGCCAGCAGGGTGTGTTTCACCCGGCCCTTCAGTTCCCAGCCCATGAACGGTGTGTTGTGACAGCGGCTGCGCATGCTGCCGGCGTCGAGCTGCCAGGTGAGATCGGGATCGAAGATGCAGATGTCGGCGCTGGCCTCGATTGCGAGTGTGCCGCAGGGCAGGCCGAGGATGGCGGCAGGGCCCGCAGTCAGCCGGTGTAGCAGTTCGATCAACCCGATTGCCTTCTCTTCCACCAGCCGCAGTCCCAGCGGCAGCAGTGTGTCGAGCCCGGATATTCCCGCTTCGGTTGACGGGAATGGCCCCTGCTTGGCATCCGGTTCATGTGGTTGATGGTCTGAACAGAGGGCGGCGAAGGTACCGCGCCGCAGCGCATCGCGCAGTCGTTGCCGGTCTTCCGTGGTGCGCAATGGCGGAATCAGGTGGGCGTGACTGTCAAAGTCACTGACATCGACTTCCGACAAATACAGATACGGGATTGCAACGTCGGCGGTCACCGGCACGCCATCGAACTGTGCGCGAGCCACCATCTGTGCTGCACGCGCGGTCGTCAACCGGCAGAAATGTGCACGCACACCGGTTTGTTCGATCAATGCCAGGTCCCTGGCGACCGCGGCGGTTTCAGCTGCCTCGGGGATACCCGGCAGCCCCAGGCGCGCCGCCACCCGGCCCTCGTGGACGCAGCCATTATTGGCAAGCCAGTGATCGTTGGCATAGAGGAACACGGTCAGATCGAAAGTGGCCGCGTATTCCATCGCGCGGCGCTGTATCAGCGGGTTGGCAAGCGGCGCCAGTGCATTACTGACGCCGACACAGCCGGCGCGTTGCAGCGCGGCCATTTCGCTTAACTGCTCTCCACCCAGGCCAAGTGTCAGGGCGCCGAGCGTGACTATGCGGGTTTGTCCAGCGGCCTCTGCGCGCAGGCGGATGAGTTCGGCAACGGCCGGGGTGTCGATGACCGGGTCGGTATCCGGAGGACAGCACAGCGTGGTGATGCCGGCACTCGCTGCGGCGCGTGATTCCGAGGCTATGGTTGCCTTTTTCTCCATGCCCGGTTCGCGCATCCGGGCGCTGAGGTCAACCAGGCCAGGGCAGACGATACAGCCGCTGGCATCGATTTGATGATCGGCACTGAAGCCGTCCGGGGCCTTGCCGAGGGCCGCGATCCTGCCGTCGGCGATGTATACATCCAGGGTTGCATCAATACCATTCGCAGGGTCGATGACACGCCCGCCGTGGACACGCATGCTTTTCGGGTCGCTGGTCCGGGAACTCCCCATAATCCTTACCCCGCCCTTCCTTCCCGGTGGCGCATGGCCATGGACATAACCGCCATGCGCACGGCAATGCCATGCGTCACCTGCTCGAGGATCACCGAGCGCGGGCCGTCGGCGACCTCGGAGTCCATCTCTATACCGCGGTTGATCGGACCCGGATGCATGACGGTTACATCCGCACTGGCATGCGCCAGTTTTTCTTCCGTGAGACCGAATAATTCGAAGTATTCATGTTCACTCGGCAGCAGTGCTCCCTGCATGCGTTCATTCTGCAGGCGCAGCATGATGATCACATCGGCATCCTTTATGCCGGCACGCAGGTCATGATAGACATGTGCCCCGAGCGTCTCTGCATGCAGTGGTATCAGGGTTTTTGGTGCAACTATACGCACCTCGCCGGTGTTCATGATATTCAATGCATGTATCTGCGAGCGTGCGACCCGCGAGTGCAGGATGTCGCCGACAATTGCAACGCGCAACCGCCCGAAGTCGGGACCCTTGACGCGGCGGATGGTGAACATATCCAGCAGCGCCTGAGTCGGGTGGGAATGGCGCCCGTCACCGGCGTTGATAATACTGATATGGGGTGCGACATTGCTGGCCATGAAATGGGCAGCGCCGCTGTCGGCATGCCGGACCACGAACATATCGACATGCATGGCCTCCAGGTTGCGCAGTGTGTCGAGCAGGGTTTCACCCTTGACAGCACTGGATGTGCTGACACTGATGTTCAGTACATCGGCGGAGAGCCGCTTGGCGGCCAGTTCGAAGGTAGTGCGGGTGCGGGTGCTGGCTTCGAAAAACAGGTTGGTGATGGTCTTGCCGCGCAGCAGCGGTACTTTCTTTATCGACTGCTCGGTAACACCGGCAAACGATTCGGCGGTATCGAGAATCTCGGTCAGTAATTGCCTGTTCAACCCGCTGATACAGAGCAGGTGACGCAACCGTCCCTGGTCGTCGATTTGCAGGCTTTTGAGATTCATGCCGTCGTTTGTATTTCCAGTGCAAGTGGATCCGGCCCCGTCAGCTTGATGTGCTGGTGGGGTTCCAGTTTGACATGACGTCCGACCACGCCAGCCTCGATTGGCAATTCGCGTCCGTCACGCTCGATCAGTGTTGCCAGCATGATGGATGCCGGCCTGCCGTAGTCAAACAATTCATTCATTGCCGCGCGAATGGTACGGCCGGTATGCAGCACATCATCGACGATGATGATGTGCCGGTCGTCAATGCTGAAGGGCAGCTGCGAGGGTTGCACCACGGGGTTCATGCCAATACGGGTGAAGTCATCGCGATAGAAGGCAATGTCCAGGCTGGCCAGCGGTTCACTGATAGCAAGTTTTGTATGCAGCAGCCTTGCGATCCAGACGCCGCCGGTATGAATGCCGACCATTGCCGGATCGCTATAGCCGCGGTTGTTCATCAGCGTGCGCAGTTGTCCGGCCATGTCGTCGATGATGGCCGGGACATTATCGATTGTGTTCATATCTTGTATGTTTCCAGCCAGTTCTGCAGGATTATCCGTGCAGCGATGGCATCGATTCCGGTTTTTGCCGCCTTCCTGTCCACGCCCTGCAATTGTGCGGCAGCGTGCGAACTCAGGTGTTCGTCCATGGTGTGCACCGGCAGACGGTAACGCCCTTCCAGCTGGCGTGCAAACTTGCGGGCGGCCAGTGAGGTTTCCGATTCGCGGCCATCGGCATGCAGTGGCAGGCCGACTACCAGGGCATCCGGTCGCCACTCGTCAATCAGCCCGGTGATGCCGTCCCAGTCGGGTTTACCATCACGGGATGTCAGTGTACAGACGGCGGTGGCCGTAGCGGTGACCTGTTGCCCGACGGCTATGCCGATACGCTTTTGCCCAAAATCGAACCCGAGTGCTCTTCCATGCCATTGCTCAGGCATGCCCTGTGTCGCTGGACATCAGGTTGAGGTCAATGCCGAGCAGTGCGGCGGCGGCCAGCCAGCGTTCCTGGCTGGGTGTCTCGAATACGATCCGTGAACTGGCCGGACCGCTGAGCCAGGTGTTTTCGGCAAGTTCCTGCTCAAGCTGGCCCGCGCCCCAGCCCGCATAACCGAGGGTGATGATGGCATGCTCGGGCCCTTCGCCCCTGGCAATGTCGGCAAGGATATCCCGCGACGAAGTAATGCCAATCGTGTCCGTGACCGCGAGCGTCGCTTCCCAGTTGCCGATCGGTTCGTGCAGCACAAATCCGCGATCATTTTGTACCGGGCCGCCCATGTACACGGTCTGGCTCTGCACGGCCTCGATATCGGTGCTCATGTCCATGTGGCGGAGGATTTCACCGAGTTGAATATCCAGGGGGCGGTTGATGACTACACCGAGTGCGCCATCTTCATTGTGTTCGCAGATATAGGTCGTGGTGTGATGAAAATTCGGATCATCCAGCGTCGGCATTGCGATGAGAAAGTGATTACTTAATGAGGTATTTTCATCCATACCGATAGTATCAGGCAGATATGTGACTCCATCAAGTCTTCCTTTGTATATTATGGTTAACGGCTGCTGAGCTTGTTGGAAGAGGAAAATTCCCAGGTCCGCGTTATATGCAGGATGTCTGTATTTTCGAGGATTTCCGGCGGAAACGGGGCGTAGGGCGCAGCCATCCTGACGATCCGTTTGGCGGCGTTGTCAATGATCGGTTTGCCGGATGGGCGCAGAATGTTGATTTCATGCAGCGTGCCGTCGGCATTCAGGGCCACGTCCATCATCAGGCTCCCGGAGATATTCTCGCGCCTCGCGTCATCCGGGTAATTGAGGTTGCCGACACGTTCAACTTTCTTCACCCACTCACTCATATAGTTTGCGTACTTGTATTCCTGGGTGCGCGCCGATACGAAGTTCTGCCTTGGTCGTTGTGCATAGGCCTGCATTGACTGGCTGATTTGCTCACTCAGATTGATCATCTCCATACTGCGTTCGATCAGTTCGCTTGCCGTTATGTCCGGTTCTTCCTTTTCGGGTATCTCCTTCTCTTCCTGGATGACCTTGACCCCGGCCTTCTCTGCGGTGACTACCTGCGTGGGCACATAAACGGGCTGTTGCGGTACGACGTTCGGTGCCATCTCGGGTATGGACATGGTCGGTTTTATTTTCTCGCTGACATTGCCGCCGCCATCCTGGCTGGTTTGCGCGAGGTAATCGGCTTCCTCCGGCGCTGGCGTGTTGCGCGTCGCGATGGTGATATCCAGCGTCGGCAGCTCGTGCCTGGGTGGCGGAGCATCATGCACGCCAAAGGTTATCCCCAGTATGATCATGGCGTGGAGAACCAGTGCGAAAAACAGGGTAAGCGCGAGGCGGTCAGTCGCTGTTACAGTCGTTTCTTCCAGCAGGGGGTTATTTACGTTCTGCATGATAATTGCTGTTGGCACATTGCACGTGCAATTATACCGCTTACGCAGCCGAACAGCAGTGCAGCCGTCAGCAGAATCGGAAACAGGTGCCACATTGCCGGGTGTGGCACGAACAACAGCCAGGCAATCGTGAACTGCCCGGTCATGTGTGCCAGCGCCGCCAGCACGCTGTAACCGATCGGACCAAAGCCCTCACCGGGCAGGCGGCTGCCGAGCCAGAGCAGCGCCAGGCTGCAGATCGCACCGCCGAGGCTGAGCAGAAACCCGGGTGAGAGAAAGGTACCCAGTAGCAGGCTGCCGCAGAGCACCCGTAACAGGCTCACCCAGGCAGCCGTGCGCCAGCCAAACTGAATCAGGACAACGATGGTGATGACATTGGCTAGCCCCGGCTTGAACCCGGGCAGCGGCGAGGGAAAGGCGCTCTCCAGCAAGTGGATACTAATCGCCAGTGCTGTCAGCCAGGCGATTCGATGGTCTTCCGGGGTGGTTTGTACCTGCATCAGGGGTTTACCGTTTCGCAGCGTTGCATGTTTGAAATGGCCGGACAGGGGACCATACCGCTATCATACCCGCTGGCATGGTCCCGGTTGCAGCCGTTTGATGTTTTTCCAGCCGGTGATCCTGTTTCAGCTTCTGGCTATGGTCGCATATACTCAATTTCAATCACACAGACCGGAAAACCAGCATGGATATCTCGACCGTCAGCACCCGGCCCTTTACTGACCAGCGCCCTGGCACCTCCGGCCTGCGCAAAAAGGTCAGGATTTTCCAGACGCCCCATTACCTGGAAAACTTTGTCCAGTCGATCTTCGACACCCGGGTGGACCTCGAGGGCGGCACGCTTGTCCTCGGTGGTGACGGCCGTTTCTACAATCGCCATGCGATCCAGGTGATTCTGCGTATGGCGGCTGCCAACGGTGTGGCCAGGGTCATTGTTGGCCAGGGCGGTCTGCTGTCCACACCGGCCGCCTCTTGCCTGATCCGTAAATACCACACCAATGGCGGTATTATCCTTTCCGCCAGCCACAACCCGGGCGGTCCCGACGAGGACTTCGGCATCAAGTTCAACACTGCCAATGGCGGCCCGGCCCCCGAGGGCGTCACCGAGGCAATCTTTGCATGCACCCGGGAGATCAGCGAATACCGGCTAGTAGACACACAGGACATCGACCTCGACACCCCTGGCAGCCTGGCGCTGGGCGAAACCACGGTGGAGATCATCGATCCGGTGGCGGACTATGCGGCATTGATGGAGCACCTGTTTGATTTCGAGCGCATCCGCCAGATGTTCTATTCCAGGGTATTCAGCATGCACTTCGATGCCATGCACGCGATCACCGGCCCGTATGCCAGGCGCATCCTGGAAGACATGCTCGGTGCGGAACCCGGCACCGTGATCAATGGCGAACCCAGGGAGGACTTTGGCGGCGGCCATCCCGACCCCAACCTGGTGCACGCCCACGAGCTGGTTGCCCTGGCATCGGGGCGCAACGCGGTCGATTTTGCCGCCGCCTCCGATGGCGACGGCGACCGCAACATGATTCTCGGGCGCAATTTCTTCGTCACCCCCAGCGACAGCCTCGCGGTGATGGCCGCCAATGCCCACCATATCAAGGGTTATGCCACGGGTATCCGCGGGGTGGCCCGTTCCATGCCGACCAGCCAGGCCGCCGACCGGGTCGCCGAGGCACTGGGCCTGGACTGCTACGAGACCCCGACCGGCTGGAAGTTTTTCGCCAACCTGCTGGATGCAAAACGCATCACGCTCTGCGGCGAGGAGAGTTTCGGCAGCGGTTCCGACCACATCAGGGAGAAAGACGGCCTGTGGGCGGTACTCTTCTGGCTCAACCTGCTGGCGGTGCGCAAGCAGTCGGTGGAGCAAATCATGCAGCAGCACTGGCAGCGGTTCGGCCGCAATTTCTACACTCGCTATGACTATGAAGGCATCGATACAGGCGCCGCCAATGGCCTGGTGGCGCACCTGCAGGCACGGCTGGTGGAACTGCCCGGCACGACGCTGGACGGCTACACGGTCGAGTATGCCGATAACTTCGCTTATACCGATCCGGTGGACGGCAGTGTCTCGGAAAACCAGGGTATTCGCATCGGTTTCAGCGATGGCTCGCGGATTGTCTATCGCCTCTCCGGCACCGGCACAGAGGGTGCAACCCTGCGGGTCTATCTCGAGGCCTTCGAAGCCGACCCGAAAAAGCAGCGCCGCGACACCGCGGAGGTGATGCAGCCCCTGGCCGTGATTGCAACCGGCCTGGCGGAGATCGAGTCGCGCACGGGGCGAGCGCAACCGACGGTGATTACCTGATCTGTAAAAAATGGCCGGATACATTTATCCGTGAATTCTATGATGTATAGTACATCCCGAATTTATAACTCGCATTATTATCCAAGTTGATCGAGATCATAGTGATAACGACAGAAAGCGTGAATAATGCTTCCGATCCCCTCCTGACTGACGCGTCACACTGTTGAATGTGGCCTGATATTATGGTGCTGAATGCATGAGTAGAAAACCCAGTGATATGACCCGCATGCTGGACCTGACCCATGGAAAAAGGTTTGGTCAGCAGCAACGCATGCAGCGTCCCGTGTATGTCGATATGCTGCCACCCTGCAATCACGCCTGCCCGGCCGGGGAAAACATCCAGGCCTGGCTGGCGCATGCCCAGGCCGGCGACTTCAGGCGGGCGTGGGAGACGCTGGTTGCCGACAATCCCCTGCCGGCGGTCCACGGCCGGGTCTGCTACCACCCCTGCGAAGACAGCTGTAACCGCGGTATGCTCGATGAAACGGTGAGCATCCACGCGGTGGAACGTTTTCTCGGCGACCGTGCCAACCAGCTGGGCTGGAAACTCGACAATACGGCTGCTCCGGGCGGCCGCAGGATCCTCGTGGTCGGCGCCGGTCCAAGCGGCCTGTCTGCGGCCTGGCAGTTGGTACGCCTCGGTCACAGTGTCGAAATTCGCGAAGCCGGGCCGCTGGCGGGCGGCATGATGCACTTCGGCATTCCTGCCTACCGGCTGCCGCGCAAGGACCTCGATGCGGATATCCGCCGCATCGAGGAGATGGGTGTCAATATCGTGCTCAATCACAAGGTCGAGGACCTGCTGGCCGAACAGCAGGCCGGTGCTTTCGACGCGGTTTTCGTTGCCATCGGTGCGCATCTCAGCAAGCGCATCGATATACCGGCGCGCGACGCCGGCAAGATGCTCGATGCAGTCAGTTTTCTGCGCGACGTGGAGGCAGGGAGCGCGCCGCAACTGGGCCGCCGCGTGGCGGTCTACGGCGGCGGTAACACCGCCATGGACGCGGCACGCGTCGCCAAGCGTCTCGGTGCAGATGAGGCACTGATCATCTACCGGCGTGACCGTGAACACATGCCGGCGCATGATTTCGAGGCCAGCGAGGCGCTGGAAGAGGGTGTGAAAATTCACTGGCTGCGCACCATTACCGAAATAGACCAGACGCATTTCACCGTGGAGATCATGCAGGTCGATGACAGCGGGCGTCCGCAACCGACCGGGAAATTCGAAACCCTCGAGGTCGATTCGCTGATCATGGCGCTGGGCCAGGACGTCGATACCGGTTTCATGCAACGGGTCCCGGATATCGAGTTCAAAAAAGACGGTACCGTGATGGTGGACGAAAGCATGATGACAGGACATGCCGGTATTTTCGCCGGTGGCGACATGGTGCCGTCGGAGCGTACCGTCACCGTGGCGGTCGGCCACGGTAAAAAGGCGGCGCGGCATATCGACGCCTGGCTGCGCGGTGAGCACTATGAAAAGCCATTGCAGCACGAGCTGGTCAGTTTCGAGAAAATGAATCTCTGGTATTTCACCGATGCCGCGCAGCGTGAGCAGGCGCATTTGCAGAGCGAACAGCGCACCCTCGGTTTCGAGGAAGTGGTCCAGGGTTTTGGTGAAGAGCAGGCCCTGTACGAGGCGCAGCGCTGCCTGTCCTGCGGCAATTGCTTCGAGTGCGACGGCTGCTTCGGCTCCTGCCCGGAAGACGCCGTGATCAAGCTTGGCAAAGGCAAACGCTATCGCTATGACTACGAGTTGTGTACCGGGTGCGCGGTCTGTTTCGAGCAGTGCCCGTGTCACGCGATACAAATGATTGCGGAGCCCGCACTATGAGTGATCAATCCCCGACCGTGCTCATGGATGGCAACGAGGCGGCCGCCTCGGTGGCGTTCCGCTGCAACGAGGTCTGTGCCATTTACCCGATTACGCCGTCATCCACCATGGGTGAGCTGGCCGACCAGTGGGCCTCGGAAGGCCGCACCAATATCTGGGGCTGCGTGCCGCAGGTGGTGGAGATGCAGAGCGAGGGCGGTGTGGCCGGTGCCTTCCACGGCGCCCTGCAGACCGGCGCGCTGGCGACCACCTTCACCGCCTCGCAGGGGCTGCTGCTGATGATCCCCAACATGTACAAGATCGCCGGCGAGCTGAGCCCGGCGGTGATCCACGTGGCGGCGCGCTCGCTGGCGACGCAGGGTCTGTCGATCTTCGGTGATCATTCCGACGTCATGGCGGTACTTTCCACCGGGTTTGCGCAACTGGTATCGAACTCGGTGCAGGAGGCCCATGACCTGGCGCTGATCGCGCAGGCCGCAACCCTGGAGGCGCGCGTGCCGTTCGTGCATTTCTTCGACGGTTTTCGCACCTCGCACGAGATCAACAAGCTGACATTGATCCCGGATGCGCAGATACGCGCCATGATCCGCGAGGACCTGGTGCTGGCACATCGCGAGCGCGGACTCGATCCGAATACACCCTGCATGCGCGGCACGGCACAGAACCCGGATATTTACTTCCAGGCGCGCGAAACCGTCAACCCGTTTTACGCGCGCACGCCGGCTATCGTCGAGGCGGCGATGGATCGCTTTGCCGAATTGAGCGGCCGGCAATACCGCCTGTTCGACTACCATGGCGCCGCAGATGCCGAACGCGTTGTCGTCCTCATGGGTTCGGGCGTCGAGACGGTGCGCGAGACGGTCGATCATCTCAACCGGCAGGGAGAAAAGCTGGGCGTGGTGGCCGTGCACCTGTTACGGCCGTTTTCGATTGCGCATTTTATCGCGGCACTGCCGGCCTCGGTGCGCGCCATCGCCGTGCTCGATCGCTGCAAGGAACCCGGTGCCAACGGCGAACCGCTGTACATGGACATCATCGCCGCGCTGGTCGAGGCGCAGGCCGACGGGCACTGGCCGCAGCCACAGTTGCCGCGGGTGATCGGTGGCCGCTATGGGCTGTCCTCCAAGGAATTCACCCCGGCGATGGTCAAGGCGGTGTTCGACGAGCTCACCAGGGCGCAGCCGCGCAATCACTTTACCGTCGGTATCAATGACGATGTCAGCCACACCAGCCTGGAATACGATCCCGCTTTCATCATCGGTTCGGGCGCATCGATACGCGCCATGTTCTTCGGCCTGGGCGCGGATGGCACGGTCGGCGCTAACAAGAACAGCATCAAGATTATCGGCTCCGACCCGGCGTTCTTCGCGCAGGCGTACTTCGTCTATGATTCGAAGAAGTCCGGTTCGCAAACGGTCTCGCACCTGCGTTTCGGCGCGCAGCCCATCCATGCGCCTTACCTGATCCAGTCGGCAAATTTTATTGCCTGTCACCAGTACAACTTCCTGGAGAAGGCGGATGTGCTGCGCCAGGCAGAAGATGGCGCCACCTTCCTGTTGAATGCGCCCTATGGTCCGGACGAGATATGGGACCAGCTGCCGCGCAGCGTACAGCAAAGCATCATTGACAGGCACCTCGCCTTCTACGTGATCGATGCCGACAGGGTGGCGCGCGACAGCGGTATGGGCGGGCGTATCAATACCGTCATGCAGACCTGTTTTTTCGCAATTTCCGGTGTGTTGCCGAAAGACGAGGCCATCGAGCGCATCAAGGGCGCGATTCGCAAGACTTACGGCAGGAAGGGCGAGGAGATCGTCGCGAAGAATTTCCATGCTGTTGACCAGTCGCTCGCCAACCTCCACCCGGTGAAGGTGCCGGCTCAGGTCAGCAGTGTGCGCGAACTGCCGCCGGTGGTGCCGGCGCAGGCGCCGGAATTCGTGCGCCAGGTGACGGCCATGATGATGGCCGGGCAGGGCGACGACATCCCGGTGAGCATGCTGCCGGTGGACGGCACCTACCCGACCGGCACGACGCAATGGGAGAAGCGCAATGTCTCGCTGAGCGTGCCGGTGTGGGAAGAGGACCTGTGTATCCAGTGCGGCAACTGCAGCTTCGTCTGCCCGCACAGCGTGATCCGTTCCAAGTTTTATGACCAGCCGCTGCTGGAGAATGCACCGGCGACGTTCAAGTCGGCGCCCATCGACGCGCGCGGCCTGCCCGGGACGCGCTATACCCTGCAGGTGTATGTCGAGGACTGCACCGGTTGCGGCCTGTGCGTGGAGGTGTGTCCGGTCAGCGACCCCGGGGCGTCCGGGCGCCGCGCCATCAACATGCAGGACAAGCTGCCGCTGCTGGAGAGCGAGCGGGCCAATATCGAGTTCTTCGATGGCATTTCCTATATCGAGCGCACGCGCGTCGATTTTTCCACGGTGCGCGGGGTGCAGTACCTGCACCCGCTGTTCGAGTTTCCCAGCGCCTGCGCCGGTTGCGGCGAAACACCTTATATCAAGCTGCTGTCGCAGTTGTTCGGTGACCGGCTGGTGGTCGCCAACGCCACCGGCTGCTCGTCGATTTACGGCGGCAACCTGCCGACCACGCCGTGGACGCAGAACAGCCACGGTCGTGGCCCGGCCTGGTCGAATTCGCTATTCGAAGACAACGCCGAATTCGGTTTCGGTTTCCGCCTGACCGCGGACCAGCATACGACGCTGGCGCGCGACCTGCTGTCCGGTCTGCGCGATGAACTGGATGCGGAGCTGGTGGATGAATTGCTGGCAGCCCAGCAGGTTCGCACATCGCAAATCTGGGCGCAGCGTTCCCGCGTCGACCGGCTCAAGGAGCAGTTAAAGACACTCGATAATGAACGGGCCACCACCCTGTTGTCGGTCGTCGAGTACCTGGTGCGCCGTAGCGTCTGGATCGTCGGCGGCGACGGCTGGGCCTACGACATCGGTTCCGCCGGGCTGGATCATGTGCTCAGCAGCGGCCGCGACGTCAATATCCTGGTGCTCGACACCGAGGTCTATTCCAACACCGGCGGGCAGATGTCCAAGGCCACGCCGCTGGGCGCGGTCGCCAAGTTCGCCAACAACGGCAAGCACGTCGCCAAGAAAGACCTAGCCATGCAGGCGATTTCCTACGGCAATGTCTACGTGGCGCGGGTTGCCATGGGTGCCAACCCGCAACAGACGCTGCTCGCCTTCCGCGAGGCCGAGGCCTATAACGGGCCATCGCTGATCCTTGCCTACAGCCATTGCATCGCCCACGGCATCAACATGCAGCAAGGCCTGCGCCAGCAGCGCCGTGCCGTCGACTGCGCACACTGGCCTCTGATGCGGTACAACCCGGATATCCGACAGAGCAGGGAAAACCCCTTCGTGCTCGATTCGCAGCGGCCGCGCATCGATTTCAGCGAATACGCCGAACACGAATTACGTTACCGTTCGCTGAAAATCAACAACCCGGAAGAGGCGGAGCAGTTGATGGCGCTTGCCCAGCACAACATACTCCAGAAGTGGAACGACTACGAGGAGATGGCAACGCGCGGCGGCGAGGGATTCCCCGCTGCGCGGTTGGCAACGGAGACGCCGCCGAACCCGGATCAATAAGTACTGGTCCTGCTGGTAAGCCACGCAGGCACACGGAAAAATTCAATCAATCTTTCCCTGATTGAGTGGGTAACACATCAATTCAGACGAGACACATTCCTTCCGGGGTAGAGTTGTTGGCCGAATGAATTCGGCCAGCGGTGTTACATCCAGGCAGGCGTGCTGTATTGCCCCGGCGCTACTCAATTGCACGCCGGCCGCTTGCCCTGTTGCATGGCGCTGCGCTGCAGGTTCAGTGCCGCCGGTATGCGCGCATTCAGGTCGCTGATGCGCGTGCTGTGGGACGGGTGGGTGGAGAGAAACTCCGGCGGCTGGCCC
>JBATIF010000007.1:0-9073 GCA_049667605.1 Gammaproteobacteria bacterium | reverse complement strand
TCTCGAAAGCGCAGTTACGGCAAATGCGGAAAGCGTGGCCTTGCAGTTGCGGCTTGCCCAGGCCTATCTCAATCGTAAGAATAATGACAAGGCCGAGGCCATTCTGACAGGACTGGTCAGCAGTCATCCGGACGTTTTGCAATACCGCACAACGCTGGCTTCTTTCTACTCAACGACGGACCAGAACGACAAGGCCATCAAGGTCTTGCGCGAATCCATAGCGGCAGACCCGGAGGATGAGCAGCGCTATCTGCTGTTGGTGGATTATCTTGATAAAAAAATAAGCAAAGAAACTGCGATCAGTGAATCAGAAACTTTTCTCGAGCAGAAGCCTGACTTGACCAAACTGCAGTTTGCGCTGGCAAATTTGTACACGCAGTCCCAACAGCCGGAAAAGGCAGAAGCCATACTACTGGGGATCATTGACAGGCAGGGCAATGAACCCAATGGTCTGATCGCCAAAACGGGTGTTGCCGCATTGCGTGCGCAGCAGGAAAAGTATGACGAAGCAAAGGCGCTTGTCGATGAGGTGCTGAAGGAAAACCCGAAGGATGGCAAGGCGCTGATGCTGAAAGGCCGTATTGCCATGCAGGAAAAAGACTACACCGAGGCGATTGCCGCGTTCCGCTCGGTTCTCAAGAGTCAGCCTGACTCAGTGGAGGTGTTGACCTTACTCGGCCAGGCCCACATGTTAAATGGCGAAATGGAACTGGCGAGGGAAAACTTCTTTCTTGCGGCCGAGGTCAAGGCGGATGACGTGATACCGCGCTTGCGGCTGGCGGCCCTGCTCGCCCAGGGCGGTGATCTGGATGGTGCGCTTAACCAGGTCGATGTCGTGCTTGAGGCCGAGCCGGACAATGCCAATGCACTGCGTTCCAGGGCCGAGATCCTCGCCAAGCAGGGTGATCCCCAGGCGCTGGAGGTCACCCTGTCGAGGCTCGAACAGGCTTCCCCTACCGGGCTTGGGCCGTTTGGCAAGGGGCGGTTGTATAAGTCACAGAAGAAATATGACGAGGCAATGGCTGCGTTCGAGGAGGCGCTCGTGCGTGAGCCGGAGTCGGTACTTGTGTTGACAGAACTGGTCAACACAGAGATTGCCATGGGCAAGGCCGATGCCGCGGTAACACGCCTGCAGAACGTGCTCGAGAAAGATCCGGAGCACAAATCGGCGCATATCCTGTTAGGCGTGGCCTACATGGCCAAGGGCGACTTTACCAGTGCCGAGCAGGAATACTACAAACAGCTGGAGCTAAATCCAAAGAGCAGTATTATTTATATACAGATTGCAGGTGCTCGTGCAAGGCAGGGCAACATGGAAGGTGCGATTGAGGCCTTTCAGGAAGGTCTTGCAGTGATGATTGATGACCAGCGATTGCTGCTGCAACTTGCGGGTCTGTATCTCTCACAGGGTGACCTCGAGAATGCGGCCAGTACGTATTACCGGGGTCTCATCGCAGCACCCGAGAACCCCCGATTTGCAATTGGACTGGCCGGGATCCGGCAGCGCGAGAAGCGCTATGACGCAGCAATCGATATTTATGATAAGGCACTTGAAAATAACCCGAACAACGTGATTATTGTTAATAATCTTGCCGTACTTCTTTCAGAACACCGACAAGATGAGCAGAGCCTGGCCAGGGCCAGGGAAGTGGCCATGAGGCTGGCAAATACTGGCCAGCCGGCCCTGCTGGATACGCTGGGCTGGGTTCATTACCAGCTGGGTGAATATGACGAGGCGGCCGAGGTCTTGTCGGGCGTGGTGGAAAAGGCACCCGATGTCCCGGTTTTCCGCTATCACCTCGGAATGACCTACTACAAGCAGGGCGATATGCGGGCCGCGAAGGAGATCCTTTCGAAGGCCGTCGACAAAGAATACACCTATGACGGGGTGGACGAGGCGCGCGCTGTTTACAAGAAGATCG
This sequence comes from Gammaproteobacteria bacterium, assembly GCA_049667605.1. Lineage (GTDB taxonomy): Bacteria > Pseudomonadota > Gammaproteobacteria > UBA9214 > UBA9214 > UBA9214. The sequence continues at coordinate 7,151 of JBATIF010000007.1, read as the reverse complement.
GCGGGGGATAAGGTTTTTTGATGGCCACGGAAGAACACGGCAAAATATATCACCATTCTTTTTAGCCACGGAAGCACACGGAAATACACGGAAGAAATATTTTCTGCTGGCTTAAGGTGCAAAATTGATTTTGCGATGAAAGGATATTTATATTCCGTGTAATTCCGTGTGCTTCCGTGTGCTTCCGTGTGCTTCCGTGTGCTTCCGTGGCCATAAAATCAAAAGGCTTTCAGGTAACCTCGAATGATTAACACCGGCGTCATAAGTTTCGCATCAGGCGCTTTACTGTTCCTGCTCCTGTCTCTGGTCCTGCTCACTGGCGAGCAGGGCCGCTGGCGCAAGAATGCCTTGATGTTTGCCTCTGTCGTCAGCACCGTGTGGCTGGGCCTGGCTTCAATTTCAATTTATTACGAAGCCCCTTTTCTTGCCTACCTGCTTGAGCCGGTGCGCTCTTTTTCATGGCTTTTGTTCCTCGGCTTTGTGCTGATTTCTTCTGTAACGGATTCGCAATTTGCAGAGCGTCGTTTTCGCAAGGCAACCCTGGTGGTTGCGCTTTTCACCCTGACACTTGTTGTCACTGTACTGGTGCGTCTCTTCAAGGGCGCAGAGGCAATGAATTTTTTCGGGGTTGATGTCCTCTATTCCGGCTTCCTGCTGATGGCAATTGCCGGGCTTGTACTGGTCGAGCAGATCATGCGCAATGCCCACGTGGAGTCGCGCCGCGCTGTTAAATACCTGTGTATCGCGCTTGGTATTATTTTTGCCTATGATTTCTACCTGTATTCCACCGCGCTGCTCTTTCAGAAACTCGATGTTACCGTCTGGGAGGTGCGCGGCTTTGTGAATGGCCTGGTAGTGCCCGTGCTGGCCGTTGCAATTGCACGTGACCCGAGGCTGTCACTGGATATATTCGTCTCACGGCGCATGGTTTTTCACACCACGGCATTGCTGGGCACGGGGCTGTATCTGCTGGCAATGGGTCTTGGCGGTTATTACATCAAGTATTACGGCGGCGAATGGGGAACGGTCGTACAGATAATTTTCATGTCCGGTGCCGCGCTGGTTCTGCTGGTGGTGATCTTTTCCGGGCGCGTGCGCGCCAGCCTGCGCGTCTTCATAAACAAGCATTTCTTTCATTATAAGTATGATTACCGGGATGAATGGCTGCGTTTTATTCGCACCCTGTCATCCGGCCAGCAGGAAGACCGCCTGCGCGAGCGTGCGATTCATTCCATTGCCGAGATCATCGAAAGTCCCGGCGGGATTTTATGGATGCGGCACCTGAACCGTTATGTCCCGGTAGCCAGCTGGCAAATGGCTGTGTCGGATAATGATGTGGTGAGCAGCGATCATTCGCTGATCAGGTTCATGACGGCGCGCGAGTGGCTGATTGATATTGATGAATATGAGCGCGATCCGGATCTGTATAACAATCTTGAATTGCCGAAATGGCTTGAAAACATGTCACGCGCCTGGCTGGTGGTGCCCCTGATCGTGCATGACCATATGATCGGTTTTGTGGTGCTGGCGCGCTCGCCGGCCCAGCATCATTTCAACTGGGAGGATTCCGATCTTGTAAAGACTGCCGGCCGGCAGGTGGCTGTTCACCTCGCACAACTGGAGGCCTCAGAGGCGCTAGCCGAGGCAAAACAGTTTGAAGCCTGTAACAGGCTGTCTTCATATGTTATGCATGATCTGAAAAACCTGATCGCGCAGTTGTCCCTGGTGGTCACCAATGCGGCGAAACACAGCGGTAACCCCGCTTTCATGAAAGATGCCATTGCCACAGTTGATAACTCGGTTCATAAAATGAACAATCTTTTAGCCAATTTGCGCAGTGACGCTGTCCAGGAAAAAATAACCGGAACAATCGAGCTGTGTGCAACACTCAATGATGTTGTCAAGACCATGTCGAACGGCAAGCCTGCTCCGAGCCTTGACTGCCAGGCCGTGGGCATCAATATTCAGGCTGATGCGGATCGCTTCGGTGCCATCGTTGGACACTTGATACGTAACGCCCAGGATGCAACGAAAGATGACGGCAGGATTATCGTGCGCCTGTTCAAGCGCTCTGGCCACGCTATTGTCGAAGTGCAGGATAATGGCTGCGGGATGGATGCGAAATTTGTTAAAGATCGCCTGTTCAGGCCCTTTGACAGCACCAAGGGCAAGAAAGGCATGGGCATCGGCGTCTATGAGGCACAGGACTACGTGCACAAGCTGGGCGGCGACCTGGAAGTTATCAGCAGGGTAGGTGAGGGGACAACGTTCAGGGTGCGCCTGCAGATTAGCGATGCCAGCGAAAATGACGTAAAGTTAAAGCAAGCGACAGTCGATATATGAACAGATGGATAAACCTGCAAGAAAATTGCTCGTAGTTGAAGACGACCCGGGGTTGCAAACGCAGCTCCGCTGGTGTTTTGAAAACTACGAGGTGATCATTGCGGGAGACAGGAAGGAAGCACTTGCCGTGCTCTCGCAGCATGAAACACCGGTAATTACCCTTGATCTCGGCCTGCCGCCGGATGCGGACGGCACCAGTGAAGGCTTCGCCGTGCTCGAAGAGGTACTGCTGCAGGCGCCGCATACCAAGGTGATCGTTGTGACCGGTAATAACGACCGCGAACATGCCACCAGGTCTGTTGCCATGGGAGCATATGACTTTTTCTACAAGCCGATCGATGCCGATATGCTCGAGCTGATCGTCAACCGGGCCTATCGTGTTTATGAGCTGGAGGAGGAAAACAGACGCCTCATCAACCGGCAGACTGAATCAACACTGTCAGGCGTTATCACCGGGAGCGCCAGTATGCTGCAGGTGTGCCGCACGGTCGAGAAGGTGGCGCCGACGGATGCCTCGGTGCTGGTGCTGGGTGAATCCGGCACCGGCAAGGAATTGCTTGCCAGGTCCCTGCATGAACTGAGTGCCCGCAAGGATGAACGCTTCGTTGCAATCAATTGTGCCGCCATCCCGGAAAATCTGCTCGAGAGCGAGTTATTCGGATATGAGAAAGGTGCCTTTACCGGTGCTGCGAAGCAGACACCGGGAAAAATCGAGACCGCATCCGGTGGCACCCTGTTCCTCGACGAGGTCGGCGATATGCCGCTTTCGCTGCAGGCAAAGCTGCTGCGTTTTTTGCAGGAGCGGGTTATCGAGCGGGTTGGTGGTCGCAAGGAAATTCCCGTAGATCTGCGCGTGGTCTGTGCAACGCACAAGGATTTGCATGAACTGATACGCCAGCAGACTTTCCGCGAGGATCTTTACTACCGCATCGGCGAAGTTACTATCAGCATACCTTCACTGAAAGATCGTGAAGGTGATGCCTTGCTGCTGGCGCGTGTTTTTCTCGAGCGGATCGAAAAGCAGCAGGGTAAAAAGGGGCATCGTTTCAGCAAGGATGCCATGGCGGCGATCGAGTCCTACTCATGGCCGGGCAATGTGCGCGAACTTGAAAACCGCGTCAAGCGCGCCGTCATCATGGCGGAGCAGAAGCAGATCAAGGCCAGTGACCTGGAACTTGGCGGTACGTCAAGCGATGAACTGGCCACGTTCAACCTGCGCGACATCCGTGACCGCGCTGACCGCCAGGCCATCACGCGCGCTCTTAACCACGTCGGTGGCAAGATATCGCAGGCGGCAGACCTTCTCGGGGTCAGCCGCCCGACGATGTATGACTTGCTGCGGAAATTCGGATTGAAACCGAAGTGAGAAGTGAGAGGTGAGAAGTGAGAAGTGAGAAGTGAGAGGTGAGAAGTGAGAAGTGAAAGGTGAGAAGTTAGAAGTGAAAGGTGAGAAGTGAAAGGTGAGAAGTGAGAGGTGAGAAGTGAGAGGTGAGAAGTTAGAAGTTAGAAGTGAAGAGTGATGAGTAGGAAGTGCAACTTTTAACAAGGGCCCACGGAGGGGTTTATGGATCACAAGGATCTGGAAGCATGGAAGCAGGCGATTTGTCTTGTTGAGGAAGTTTATAAAATCAGTGCGAATTTCCCAAGGCACGAAATGTATGGTTTAACTTCACAGGCTAGACGTGCGGCAGTGTCGATACCCAGCAATATTAGTGAGGGTGCGGCTCGCAACGGCAGCAAGGAATATAATAATTTTCTGGGTATTGCTCTTGGCTCACTGGCGGAGCTGGAGACCCAGTTAATCATTGCATCCAGGCTTAACTATGCGGATGTGAAGAGTCAGCTGGTCGCGGTAACTCATGTGCGTTCACTGATTATCGGACTAAGGAATTACATACAGACTAAATGATCGAGTACTTATAGAACCAAACCCAAAAATAGCTGACTCTTCACTCTTCACTCTTCACTTCTAACTTCTAACTTTTCACTTTTCACCTTTCACTTCTCACCTTTCACTTCTAACTTCTAACTTCTAACCTTTTTACCTTTCACTCACTACCCAAAGCTCCCACCAGATATGCCAGAAAATCCTCCGCATCCATATACCCCACCAGCCGCTGGTCGCGCCGTTCCTGCCCGGACTTGTCAAAGAACAGAATAGCGGGCGGTGCAAACAGCCCGAAATGATTCAGCAGGGCCAGGTCGGTGGCGTCGTTGGCGGTGACATCCGCCTGCAGCAGGGTGACATTGACCAGTGCCTGCTGCACGGCCTGATCCGAGAAGGTGTAGTCCTCCATCTTGATGCAATAGGTGCACCAGTCGGCGTAGAAATCCAGCATCACCGGTTTCCCCTCTGTGCTGCTGCTGCGTAAAGCCGTATTGAAATCATCCACACTTTTGATGCGCTCGAACTGCAGATGACCTGAGGTATGTGTGCCATCGACCGCAGTTGTCAGCGAGCCACCCAGGTTGCGCAGCGGATTGAAGGGGTCGCGTGCGCCGGTTGCGGCACCGAGGATGAGGATGATCCCGTAGACGATCATTGCAACACCCAGGCCCTTCCAGAGTTTCCGCCAGCCGGATACACCCTCGGGCAGTGTATCCAGCGCCCCCATGTACACGGCCGGGATAATCAGCAGCAGCGCCCAGAGCGCCAGTGTTACCGGACCCGGCAGGATGCGTTCCAGCATCAGTATGGCAACGCCCAGCAGGACCACCCCGAAGACCGCCTTGACGGTGTCCATCCAGCCGCCGGCCTTTGGCAGCAGCTTGCCCTCGGTGGTGGCGATGACCAGCAATGGCAGACCCATGCCGTTGCCGAGTGCAAACATGGCCAGCGCCCCGGTCAGATAATCGCTGCTCTGGCTGGTATAGATGAGCGCGCCAATCAGCACCGGCCCGGCGCAGGGCCCGACAATCAGGGCCGAGAGCACGCCCATCACCACGACCCCGAGCAGGGTCCCGCCTTTCATTTTATGGCTGGTGCTGTGAAGCTTTGACTGCCAGGATGCGGGCAACTGCAAGTGGAAAAAACCGAACATCGAGATGGCCAGTGCGACAAACACCAGCGCAAACAAACCCAGGATCCACGGATTCTGGAAAAAGGCCTGTACGCCTGCGCCGGCATGGGCGGAGATGACCCCGATAACGGCATAGGTTACCGCAAGCGCCTCGACATAGAGGAGCGTCAGGATGAAGGCCCTGAAGGTGGTGATTTGCTCACCCTGGCCGACAATGATGCTGGAAATAATCGGGATCATCGGGTACATGCAGGCCGTGAAGGCAAGCAGGATGCCGGCGCCGAAAAAGAACAATACGACCCATAGCAGGCCGCTTTCCTGCAGCACCCGTACGACGTCATCCTGCCTCGTGGTGTTGACGGCAACAGCCGGTCGTTTTTCAGCGGGTGTGGCGCTATCAGCGCTGACAGTAGCGGCAATGGGCGCAGTGATGTCCACGCTGACCAGCTTCTTGATGGGCGGGTAGCAGATGCCGGCCTCGGCGCAGCCCTGGTAGGCCAGTTGCAGGGTAATCTCGCCACTATCAACGGTTGCAACCTGCACCGGTATGCGGGCCTCCACCTCGTGGTGAAACACCTGCACGTCTCCGAAGAATTCATCATGCTTGGTCTCGCCCGGCGGCAGTACAACAGGACCCAGTGTCACCCCCGGGCTATCGGCCAGCTGGACCTTGAGCTTGTCGCGGTAGAGATAATAGCCATCGGCGATGTCCCAGCGCACCAGCAGCAGGCCGGGCTGGATTTCGGTCACGCTGGCCTGGAAGGCCTCATCGGGATCGAGGAATTCATCTGCGCCACTGTCCAGGCCGAGCTTACTGGTCAGGGTATTCAGGGACTGCAGGGTGTTGTTGCTCGTGGTGGCGGCCGCGGCTGCGGCAGTTGCCGGCAGATCCAGTCGCGCCTGTTGCGTATGTGGCGGGTAGCACACGCCGATATCGGCACAACCCTGGGAAACGGCGTTGAGCTGCAGCGTATTTGGTGCATCTGGCGTGCGGCTGAGCGGGATGGTGGCCGTCACCCGGTTGCGAAAAACGGCGATTTCGCCGAAGAATTCATCGTTCTTGATCTTGCCGGCGGGCAACACCGGCGTGCCCGTTTCAATACCCGGCGTGTCGCTGCGAAAGCGGATTCGGTCCCGGTACATGTAATAACCGTCAGCGATCTTCCAGCTGGCCTGCAGGGTTGTCGCGTCCCTGACCGTGACGGTGAACTCAAACGCCCTGTCCGGATCCAGCAGTTCAGGTTCCATGGCGTCAATTGCATCCAGGGCGTGTGCCGGCAGCGCAAGCAGGAGCAGCGCTGCAGAGAGGATTTTCCAGAGTCTCATGACGAAATGAGGGAGTTTTCTATCCATCTTATATAGTCTTCTTGTCCGGTCTGTATTGGGACTGCAATGATCTCGGGTAGTTCGTAGGGATGCAGGGCGCGAATTCGCTGTTCCAGCGAGTCATACACAGCCTCGCTGGTCTTTATAAACAACAGCAGCTCCTCGTCTTTCTCCAGGGCCCCTTTCCAGCGATATACCGAGGTGATTCCCGGGATGATATTGATACAGGCCGCCAGCTGCTCGTCGACAAGCGCCTCTGCTATTCGTTCGGCGCTGGCCCTGTCCGGGACGGTGCACAGGACTAACTGCGGCTTGCTTGGCATGGCGTAAATATACCGGAGATTGGCGGGGAAGTGAGAAGTTCTCTTTACTGAGAGGTGAGAAGTGAGAAGTGAGAAGTGAGAGGTGAGAGGTGAGAGGTGAGAGGTTAGAAGTGAGAGGTTAGAAGTGAGAAGTGAGAAG
>JBATIF010000006.1:0-2929 GCA_049667605.1 Gammaproteobacteria bacterium | reverse complement strand
ATTCAGACTCAGTGTAGATCGTTTTGTCCTGGTGGTGATGATCAACATTGGCTTGGCGGCGAGTGCGCATGAACCTCAAACGACCACTCGCTTTGAATAGCTGATTAGAAATGTCGACGTGTTTCTTATCAAGGGAAGCTCATACATGGACACCGCATGTATACCCAAACACTCTCCCCTGGCCTGTGCAGGTCAGCACCCTACCGTCACATGCCGGAGTTGTACCGGCAGGCGGATCTGCTATTGTTCCCCACGGTACGCGAAGGGTTCGGACTGGCTGCGGCCGAGGCCATGGCCTGTGGTCTGCCGGTAGTCGCGACCGACTGCTCTTCGATCCCGGAGCTTGTGGTCCATGGCAAGAGTGGTTTTCTATGCCCGGTGGGAGATGCCGGTCAATTCGCAGCACGCATCAATGAACTGGCTGAATCAGCCGACCTGCGCCGCCAGATGGGCGAATATAACCGCGCCAGGGTCGAGGAGAAATTTACCCTGCAGCGCATGATCAATGAATATCGCGAGTTATTCGAGGAGACCCTTGGTGCTTACTGATCCGGTCAGGGTAACCAATGTTTAACACACCAATGGCAGTTATTCATGACCCCTTGATTCTGCCAGTGACTCGCTTCAGCTTGCAACGGCAACACCCCTGATATTTCACATGCAATCTATCCTGGTACTGGCATCAACCTATCCCCGCTGGAAAAACGACAGTGAACCCCTGTTCGTACATTACCTTTGCGAGCAGCTCACCCGGGAGTACCGCGTTATCGCCCTGGTTCCGCATTATCCCGGTGCAAGCAGCCAGGAAGACATGGATGGTGTACAAATCCACCGTTTCCGCTATTTCCTGCCTGCGGGTGAACGCCTTGCCTACAATGGCGGCATTATTCAGAACCTGAAGAGGAACCGCCTGAAGCTGCTGCTGGTACCGTTTTTCCTGGCCAGCCAGTACCTTTACATCCTGGTTCTCGGCAGGAAGTACAAGATCAGCCTGATACATGCCCACTGGGTTATTCCCCAGGGACTGCTGGCATTGCTGGCAAGACCATGGCTACCCGGGAAAGTAAAAATCCTCAGCACCTCCCATGGTGGCGACCTTTTCTCCCTGCAGGCAGGTATCCTGCAGGCCTTGAAAAGGTTTGTTTTTCGGCGCTCAGACCATGTCACGGTCGTCAGCAACGCCATGGCCGGGCATCTCCGGCTGATCGGCTGCAATACCGGTAATGTCTCTGTGCAACCAATGGGGGTCGACCTGGCCCGGCGCTTTGTCCCGGGCAGCCAGCCGGGTGACCCGCAGCGGCTGGTTTACGTCGGCAGGCTGGTAGAAAAAAAAGGGGTGGCAACGCTGGTAAAGGCCATCCAGCTCCTGAAGACCGGTTTCGCGGACCTGAAACTGACGATCGTCGGTGATGGCCCGGAGAAGGCCGCGCTGGAAAGACAGGCAGCTGAACTCGGCGTGAGTGCACGGATCGAGTTTGCCGGATCACAACCCAATGCGCGCGTCCCGCAGTACTACCAGTCTGCAGGCATCGCCATCGTCCCTTCCGTGATTGCAGCCGATGGTGATCAGGAAGGGCTCGGACTTGTCGCTGTTGAAGCGCTGGGATGCGGTTGCGTGGCGGTCGTTTCTGACCTGCCCGCACTCCGCGATGTGGTCAGCGATGGCGAGAACGGCCTGGTATTTCGCGCCACCGACGCGGCTGACCTGGCGGCAAAGATCCGCAACCTGCTGGAAGACGCAGCACTCTTCAAACGCCTGGGCAGTGCCGGGCGACAATCCGTTGTCGACCGGTTTGACTGGCAGCAGGTCGGCAGTCATTACCGCTCCATCATCAGACAATGTCTTGATCGATAACGCCTTCAGCAGCAGCTGTTGTCCCTCGCAGCAGCAAATGCCCCGGGCAAGCCGATCCCACGGCTGTATCCCGCATAAGCAGATTAAAGTTTCAGCGCCAAAAGTCGAAAACATGAGAAGCGGATATGCATTTCCCGGAATCCTCTCATGCAGAGAGTAAATAATTGATTCGTGGTGGAAAAATCAGCGATAACAGGTTGACAAATCTGTAAATAGTTGTACTTTTAAGCACTTCTGATCATGATGACAGCGTGCTGACCTGACACCACAACCGGGCATGGATCACTGTAATTAACGTCAGTTTCATCACGGTGCAATAAATTATGGCTACAACAAACCCTACTGTACATCTCAGCGGCCTGGCACGCAGGCTGGTCATGGACGGGTTGCTTGACGAGACAGTCGCACCCCAGGCACATGAAGCAGCGCTGAAAAAGCGCACCCACTTCGTCAGCTACCTGGTTGAAAACAAGATTCTGAAAAGCCAGGATATCGCCTGGTCCGGTTCGCAGGAATTCGGTGTCCCCCTGTTCGACATCACCACCATGGACATGGAGTCCGCGCCCGTCAAGCTGGTGAGCGAGAAGCTCATCCGGCAACATAACGCCCTGCCGCTGTTCAAGCGCGGCAACCGCCTGTTCATCGCGGTCTCGGACCCCACCAACCTCGCCGCGGTTGATGAGTTCAAGTTTCATACCGGCATCAATACCGAGGCGGTGCTGGTCGAGGAAGACCAGCTGCAGAAGGTGATGGAGAAGGCGCTCGATGCCATGGACACCACCATGTCCGAACTCATGGACGCCGATCTCGACAATCTGGATATCAGCTCGGGCGTCGATGAGAGCAAGGATGGAGACATCTCCGAAGCCGATATTGATGACACGCCGGTGGTCCGCTTCGTCAACAAGGTGCTGCTGGATGCCATCAACAAGGGTGCTTCGGATATCCACCTGGAGCCCTACGAGAAAGAATTCCGGGTCCGTTTTCGCAGTGATGGCGTGCTCCACGAAGTCTCATCGCCACCACGGTCGCTGGCGATGCGAATCATTGCGCGCCTCAAGGTCATGAGCCGCA
>JBATIF010000005.1:0-1664 GCA_049667605.1 Gammaproteobacteria bacterium | reverse complement strand
CCCCCGAGTTCTTGTAGAGTAGATCCAGGTTCGGCAGCAGTTCCTGCGGGATAAAGGAAAATACCTCGCTGCCATCTCGCGTATCGATAGCATGAATGAAGCCTTCATTGGTGGCTGCAAACAGCGTGATGTCCGGGTCGGCATCCGTGCCGCCATAGTTGATCACCACGGGGTTGCTGTGCAGGGGGGCACCCATCTGGCGGCGTGCATCGGCCGTCGAGCCGTCCTCATCTACATCATCGATGTCAACACCTCGCCCCCATTGCAGCAGTTCGGTGCGATAGGCATCGGTTTCCGAGCCGATTCCGAGTAGTGTTTTGGTAAGCGCCGTATTGGACTCATCAAACTGATTCTCAGCGGCTGCCAGTGACACATTATCCGGCGTACCTGCGCCGGTATTGGTATAGACCGTGCGGCCAACTGTCAGCCGGCTAGCGGCACCCCCGAGAGCAACATCCTGGCCGTCCGGCGCATCGATCGCCTGTGTCCAGAAGCTGGTTGTCGTTTCGCCGAAAAATCCGGTGGCACTATCGACGGCGGGATCGCCGTTGACATCCGTCAATATTGGTGGATCCCCAGCCAACTGATAGCGCTTGATATTTCCTGCCCATTGCGGGTTCTTGCTCGGTCGGAACAGGGCAAAATACAGTTCATCGCGGTGCGTCAGCCGGTTGAAGGCATTCACCGGTACTGCCGGTGCGACGAAGGTGGTGTTCACCGCCAGGATCTCGGTAATGATTTTGGTGAACGCTGTGGTCAGCTCGCCTGTATCATCCGCCGTATAGTACGAACCACCCCCCTTCCTTGCAGCATCCTTCAGCAGGGTCTGGTCGGTATGAAAACCAATCATGTAGGAGGTGACGGTCTGGTCATCGTCGATCGTTCCGATCTGGTCATACTCCTGGAGATATTGCGCCACTTCATCAAGACAGTCGTCACTGCTGAAGGCGCAATTTCCGGCTATATTATTGAAGTCAGGCAGTGCCTTTATCAGGCTATCGGCATTGCTGTCATAAGTCGGTTCGCCATCGGTCAGCATCACGATAGCGTTTTGCTGGCACTGGAATTCGATCGGTGTCTTGTAGCTCGAAGTATCGGCCGGGTCCAGCACACCCGCGTGGTTGGTGCCCGGGTCGGTGTCATCGCCGAACTCGACCCCCTCGCCCCGGTAGTAGCGCGCCGCCTCGTACATGGTTTCAGCCAGCGGGGTATAACCCCCCGGCGACAGGCCATTGACCGCAGTCTTGAAAACGGACCTTGAAGTGCTGTCCAGTTCCTGCATCGGCAGAAGGAAATAGCCGCCCTTGTTGTACTCCTGGTTCTTGTTGTCGAAACGCATCAGCGCGGCATTCACGCCGGAGGTGCTGTCGATCACGTCGGAAAATACTTCCTGGACAATTTGCAGCCGCGTCTTGGTCAGGCCGGCTCCCGAGTAGAAATGCTTCCAGTTGAGGTAATTTCCCGAGTACAGCGTGTAGCTGCTGCCGGTATTGTTCCAGTTGACCGCTCCCGTGCTATTGGAGCGAAAGGGACCACTTTTGCCCTGGTTTGCAGGATAGGTGCCGCCGCTGCCGTCGCCATGGACACCCCAGTCGGCCTGACATTCTACGGTCTGGGAGTGTTTCTTGCTGTTTAGTTTTTGCCACTGGTCCTCTTTCTTATTG
>JBATIF010000004.1:0-12323 GCA_049667605.1 Gammaproteobacteria bacterium | reverse complement strand
GGTGTTTCAGCTTGATATGGCTTTTACCGCGCTGGAATTTGTCGACAGCGCGGTTATGTTCCTTCAGCGTATTTGAGAAATAGTGCCTGCCGCCGCCCATGGCTACAAAATACAAACTGTCGCCCGCTGCCGGATGCAGCACGGCATGTATCGCATCCGCGCCCGGCATGGCGATTGGCGTCGGCGGCAGGCCCCTGCGGGTATAGGTGTTGTAGGGCGTGTCCTTTCTCAGGTCGCGCAGGCGTATGTTGCCATCGAATTTCTCTCCCAGCCCGTAGATGACTGTCGGGTCTGTTTGCAACTTCATGCCCTTTTGCAGCCGCCGGATAAATACACCGGCGATAACGGGACGCTCTTCTGCCAGGCCGGTTTCCTTCTCGACAATCGATGCAAGAATCAGCGCCTCGTACGGCGAGTCGAGTGGCAGCCCCTCCGCCCGGCCCTCCCATTCCTGCTGCAGGCGTTCGCGCATGGCATCATGGGCGCGCCGCAGCACCGCGAGATCGGTGGTGTTGCGCGGAAAATTATAGGTATCCGGGAGAAAGCGGCCTTCCGGGTGCTCGCCGGCATGCCCGAGTCTTGCCATGATCTCGGCGTCATCAAGCCCTTCGAGGGTGTTTTCAATCAGCGGGGAACTGAAAATACGTGCCAGTACTTCCCTGAAAGTCTGTCCCTCGATCAGGGTAAGGCTGTACTGGATGACCCGTCCCGCCACCACCTGCTCAATCAAAGTCAGCGGGGTCATTCCCCGCACCAGCTGGTATTCGCCCGTCTTCAGGCGTCTTGCCACACCCAGTTCACGCCCCAGCAGGAGAAAAAAGCGCGGCTTGTCAATGATGCCATGGCGGTGCAAATCGAAGGCAAGCTGCTGCATCGAAGTGCCTGGAGGTATCGCATAGATCATGCCTTCTTCAGGCAGGCTGAGTTCAGCGGTCTGGAAACTGCGGTACAGGCTCAGGGTAATGGCCGCACCCGCGAGTAGCAGTACCAGCATGACGACAAGCGCCTTCAGAAAAAATCCTTTTTTACTGCCGGCGGCTTGCTGTTCAGCGCTCATATAAAAGTCTGTTACGCCTGCCAGCCGCAGTCGTCGTCGCCGCTGTCAGGCAACAATTCCTGCAATAGCTGCGTGATCGGACCTATTCTGTAAGTTGTTTCGCCGATTGCGATAACCGGCCAGATACCGATGAGACTGTTGGCGAGAAAGACCTCGTCCGCCCGCAGCAGATCCTGCTGGCCAAGCTGCACAATCCGCCATTTCAGTCGCTGGCGCTGCGCCTGCTCGAGAATAATGGTGCGCATAACCCCGGCCACGCCACAGTGCGACAGGTCCGGCGTAAGCAGCACCCCGTCGCTGACGATGAACAAATTACTCATGGTGCCTTCTACCAGGTTGTCGTCCGTGTCCATCAGCAGGCCTTCGTGGATGTCTGCATCATTCCATTCCTGCCGGGCCAGCACCTGCTCGAGGCGATTCAGATGCTTGATGCCGGCCAGGGCAGGATTGCGTCCCAGGCGGGTAGCACACAGCCTGGCAATTATGCCCTGCTCCGCACAGACAGCGGGGTATTCCGGCCACGGGTAGACCTGCATGATGCGGGTACAGGCTGCAAGCTCCGGCACCCGGTAACCGCGCCCGCCGGAGCCGCGCGTGATGATCAGCTTCAGTACACCCCGGTCGATGCCTTCGATAACAAGCTGTGCCTCGGCTGCCAGCTGTTTATTCTCAGGCGGCTGCAGGCCGAGTCTTGTGCACCCGGCGCGCAAACGGCTCATGTGACGCGGCCAGTGTCGAGGCTGAGCCTTGCTGATGGCGATGGTTTCAAATACCCCGTCGCCGTAAAGCAGCCCCCGGTCGGATGTCGGAATGAGATTACCCGGCTGGCCGTTGACCAATGATGCCGTCATGCCTGTCATGCCTGGTTAAGCCCGAGTGCATGCAGTAAGCCTCGCGCCTTTGCACGGGTTTCCTCGAGTTCGGCGCTCGCTACCGAGTCTGCCACGATCCCGGCCCCGGCCCGCAACTGCAACTCGTTGCCGGAATACAGCATGCTGCGAATCAGGATATTCAGGTCCATGCTGCCATCACGGTTGATATAGCCGATCGATCCCGTGTAGGCACCGCGTGCATCCTGTTCAAGTTCGGCAATGATTTCCATGCAGCGCACCTTCGGACAGCCGGTAATCGTGCCACCTGGGAACACCGCACGAATCACCTGCCCCGGCATGACATCCTCTCGCAAGGTGCCGCGCACATTGGAAACAATGTGGTGCACATGCGCAAACGACTCGAGAACCATCAACTCGTTTACCTCGATTGAACCCGGCACACAGATGCGGCCGAGGTCATTCCGCTCCAGGTCGATGAGCATGATATGTTCCGCACGTTCCTTCGGGTTTGACATCAGCTCGTCGGAATAGCCGACATCATCGGCAGCCATGCTGCTCCTTGGCCGGGTACCGGCTATCGGGCGTGTCTCGACGTTCCTGCCATTGACACTGACCAGGCGTTCCGGCGAGGAACTGATAATTGCCGCATCCGGCCATGCCGCCAGGCCGCTGAAGGGTGACGGGTTATGAATGACGAGATTGTCATAGAGCACAGCCGCATTGACGGCCTGCCCGAGATGGATCCGCCAGAGCCTGGAGAGGTTTACCTGGAAGACATCTCCCTCAACAATGTAATCATGAATCCGGGCAACGGCATCGAGGTAGCGTTGCGGCACCTCCTCCTGCAGGGTTTCTACCGGAATTTCCGTAAAGCTGTTCACCTGCTGCGGCGGCAAGGACCCGATATCAGCAAGTATCTGCGCGACGTTTTGCTGCTGGTCCTGTTCGCCAACTATAGAGGTGGTTTGCAGCTGATGGTCAACAATGACCGCTGTCCTGAATCGGGTTGCTATCGCCACAGGCAGGGCACCCGTTGCTGCCTGCAGGCTCAGCGAGGTTTCTATCTGCGCCGCCAGTTCATAGGCCAGGAAAACGAACCAGCCGCCACTAAACGGTAATCCGGTTGCCACAGTCTTTGACGTGCGGGCCTCGGACCACCAACTGTCGAAGTGCTCGAGGAAGTCAGCTGTTTGCAACGCCGTTCCGCAAGGCAAGTGAAGCGTGCCGTCATTTGCCAGCCTGAGACTGTCACCGGGAAAGGCAAACAGGATGTCATAACGGCCATTTGCCGTGCTTTGCAACAGGTGCGGATAACGTGCGGGATCAGCCTTGTGCAATTCAACCGGGTTGATTACCCGGTCTATTTTTTCTGCTGGTGTAGACACGTCATGAAAACAATCATTACTTTCCGGGACAATAGCTGCTGCACGCAAGGCATGCACGCAGATCAATCCAGCTTGCGCAGAATCAGGGTGCCATTGGTGCCGCCAAAACCGAATGAATTAGTCATGACCACATCGATCTTCATTTGCCTGGCTGTATTTGGCACGTAGTCGAGGTCACATTGCGGGTCAGGTTTGTCGAGGTTAATAGTAGGAGGTGCAACCTGGTCGCGAATAGCCAGCGCAGAAAATACAGCCTCAACGCCTCCAGCGGCGCCCAGCAAATGCCCCGTCATCGATTTGGTTGAACTGATTGCCACGGCTGTGGCATGTGATTCAAATGCGCGCTTGATTGCCCTGGTTTCGGCAACATCGCCCGCCGGCGTCGAGGTTCCATGTGCATTGATATAGTCCACCGCATCGGAATTTATCCCGGCATCAGCCAGGGCTGCATGCATGCACCGGGCAGGGCCTTCACCGCTCTCGGAAGGCTGCGTTATGTGATAGGCATCACCGCTCATGCCGAAACCTGCAAGCTCGGCATAGATACTCGCCCCGCGGGCACGCGCCCTTTCATATTCCTCCAGCACCAGCATGCCGGCACCATCGCTAAGCACAAAACCGTCACGATCAGTATCCCATGGACGGCTGGCAGCCTGCGGATCATCGTTTCGCGTGGACAGCGCCCGGGCCGCCGCGAAGCCGCCAATACCGGTCGGACAGATCGTCATCTCGGCACCCCCGGCAACCATCACGTCGGCATCGCCATAGGCAATGATGCGTGCAGCCATACCGATGTTGTGTGTGGAAGTCGTGCATGCGGTTACGATTGCAATGTTGGGACCTTTCAATCCGTACATAATGGAAAGGTTTCCGGCAATCATGTTGATGATATTTCCGGGCACAAAGAAGGGTGAGATCTTGCGCGCACCGCATTCAATATAGGCCTGGTAGGCCGTCTCGATACCGCTGAGCCCGCCAATACCGGAACCAATTGCGACGCCTGCACGGTCAGCATCGGCCTCGCCTATCTCAAGGCCGGCATCATCCATCGCCTGGCAGGCCGCAGCGATGCCATAGTGAATGAAGGTCCCCATGCGGCGGGCATCTTTAGCCGCAATGTATTGAGTAACATCGAAGTCCCTGATTTCTCCGCAAAAGCGCACAGGGAAATCTGTGGCATCGAAGTTGGTAAGGGGGCCAATACCGCTTTTACCTGCAAGAATGTTTTGCCAGGCACTTGTAACATCATTGCCAACAGGGGAAACAATGCCAAGCCCGGTTATGACAACGCGTCTTCTGGACATGCCCGACCCTCGGAAACACTCTGTACTGATACAAGCATCGACAAAATAAAAAGCCGCACCTCGTTAATGCAAGCGTGCGGCCTTAATCCGGTATGGAGAGAATCAACCCAGATGTGCGGTAACGTAATCAACTGCCTGTTGAACCGTGGTGATTTTCTCTGCTTCTTCATCAGGGATTTCGCATTCGAATTCCTCTTCCAGGGCCATCACCAGCTCGACTGTATCCAGAGAATCTGCACCAAGGTCATCGACGAAAGAAGAACCACTGTTTACCTCGTCTTCCTTTACCCCCAGTTGCTCGATAACAATCTTCTTGACACGCTCATCAATATTACTCATTTCGGATTCTTCCTGTATGTTTTGAAGTAGGCAGCCGTGGCTGCGCGAGTATTGTAGTTAATGCGATGTGCAAGATACAAGTAAGAACGCTGTTGCTTGCTGCCCTCGCCCTTGCCCGCTTTCACGAGTATCATCAGGGGCGCAAGTATCATCGTATATATACGATATATTACAGCAGGTTACATGGATTATATAAAGCATATCCCAGCTTGATCAGCTCATGTACATGCCACCATTCACGTGGATGGTTTCACCGGTTATATATGCAGCGTCCGCAGAAGCAAGGAAGGCAACTGCATTGGCGATGTCCTCCACAGCACCAAGGCGGCCGAGTGCGATTTGCTCCAGCAAGGCCTTTCGCTGCTCATCCGGCAACGCCCTTGTCATATCGGTATCGATAAAACCCGGTGCAACGGCATTGACGGTAATGCCCCGTGAGCCAACCTCGCGTGCCAGTGACTTGGTAAAACCGATGACGCCTGCCTTGGTAGCCGCATAATTGGCCTGTCCGGGATTCCCGGTTGCCCCGATCACTGATGTGATGGTAATAATCCGGCCGCGTTTCGCCTTCATCATTCCACGCAGGCATGCCTTGCTCATTCGGAATGCCGAGCTAAGGTTAGTCTGGATCACATCATTCCATTCTTCTTCCTTCATGCGCATCAGCAAATTATCACGCGTGATACCTGCATTATTTACCAGGATGGAAGGAGCGCCGAACTGGTCCTTCAAATCCTTCATCAGTGCATCCACCGACCCGGGATCGGTGACATCGAGCACCTTGCCGGCCCCGCTGGAGGCGAGCAAGTCGGATATGGCCGCGGCACCTTTTTCGGTTGTCGCCGTGCCGATTACTGTGGCTCCCCTGCTCGCCATCACTTCAGCTATACCCTTGCCGATACCACGGCTTGCGCCGGTTACCAGTACAATTTCATCACTTAATGACATGTAACTCCCCTGCTGTAGGTAAGCACTTATCCGGCCAATGCGGCCTTCAAAGTCTGCGCATCGTAGACGGCAGAGTAATCTATCGTTTTGTCAATGCGCTTGCCAAGCCCGGTAAGGACCTTACCAGGGCCAAGCTCGAAGACCCTGGTAACCCCGGCAGCACCCATGGCCTGTATTGACCTGACCCACTGTACCGGGCTGTACAACTGCCTGCTCAGGTTAGTGCGAATCAGTTCCGGTTCCTGATGACTGACAGCATCCACATTCTGGATAACCGGGATATCAGGAGAAGACAGCGCAAGCTGTTGCAGCTTGTCTGCAAACCGTGCGGCTGCAGGTTCCATCAGAGCGCAATGCGATGGCACGCTGACCGGCAACTCCACGGCACGTTTCGCCCCGGCCTCTTTTGCAAGGCCAATAGCACGCACTACCGCCGTGACGTGCCCGGCGATCACTACCTGGCCGGGGGAATTGTAATTAACCGGTGTGACAACCTCATCACCGGCTGCCTGGCGACACACCGCGGCGACGGCCTCGTCGTCCAGCCCGAGTATGGCTGCCATCCCGCCAACACCAGCCGGAACCGCGGATTGCATGCAACGTCCACGCTCAGCGACAAGCTCCACGGCATCTTCAAACGTCAGCGCGCCAGCACAGACAAGGGCCGTGTATTCACCAAGACTGTGACCGGCCATGACCAGCGGCACCTCCCCGCCGAGTGCCCGCCAGGCACGCCAGACAGCAACACCGGATGCCAGCATGGCCGGCTGTGTCCTGTCTGTCTGATTCAGTTCTTCTGCCGGGCCGTCCTGTATCAGTTGCCAAAGATCGTAACCAAGCACCTCGCTTGCCTGGCTGAAAGTATCGCCAACCACATCATAATCGGCGCCGAGATCTGCCAGCATACCCACGGCTTGAGACCCCTGTCCGGGAAACACCATGGCAGTTTTCACGGTTATGGTTTCAGTCATTGCATGTAAGGCCTTTCAAAATTGATTATCTGTTTACTTCTCCATTCCTGGCAGGACAGCAACGGCCTGCAGGAGCGCCTTGCAGGCGCGACAGGGATTCATGCAGGATTATCGCGCCTGCAAGGCGCTCCTACAGTAAATGCCAAATGTCCCGGCCAGCACTAGTATTTCAACAAAGCAGAACCCCAGGTAAAACCCCCGCCAAAGGCTTCCAGCAACAGGGTCTCGCCGCGCTTGATGCGGCCATCGCGGACCGCGACATCCAGCGCCAACGGGACCGATGCCGCTGAGGTATTACCATGTTCATCCACGGTCACGACAACCTGGTCCATCGACATTCCAAGCTTCTTGGCAGTGGCCTGGATAATACGGATATTCGCCTGGTGTGGAATCAGCCAGTCAATGTCGGATTTATCCATATTATTTGCAGCCAGTGTCTCGTCAACAATACGGCCCAGTGTGTTCACGGCCATCTTGAACACTTCATTGCCCTGCATTTGCACATATGCCTGGCCCGCCTGCACCTTGTCATAGCCCTGGGAAATCCCCGCATTCACTGTCAGCAGGTGTTCGTAGCTGCCATCAGCATGCAGGTGTGTGGAAAGAATTCCCGGCTCGTCACTGACCTCCAGCACCACGGCACCGGCACCGTCTCCGAAGAGGATGCCTGTGCCGCGATCGTTCCAGTCAACGATCCGCGAGAGGGTCTCCGCGCCAATAACAAGTGCACATTTTGCTGACCCCGTTTTAATAAACTTATCGGCAATACCCAGTGCATAAACGAATCCCGTGCAGACAGCCTGTATATCGAAAGCTGCAGTGCCGTGGATATCCAGGCGCTGTTGCAGCAGGCAGGCGGTACTGGGGAACACGCGATCCGGCGTTGTCGTCGCCAGCACTATCAGGTCGATCTGGCGCGGTGTACGACCGGCAGCCTCCATGGCCCGGCTTGCAGCAATTTCTGCCAGGTCACAGGTGGTTTCATCACCGGCTGCTATATGACGCTTGTAGATACCTGTTCGATCACGAATCCATTCATCAGAGGTATCCATGATCTTTTCCAGGTCATGATTGGTCAGCACCTTTTCGGGCAGGTAACTGCCGGTACCCGTGATCCTGGAATATTTCATATTTCGTTCCTGCTTTCCTGGTAGATCTGCAAGTGATGACTAATCCGCTCCGGCACGCCTTCCCTGACTTCCAGAACTGCAACATCGATGGCATTACCGAAAGCCAGTGGATCTGCACCACCATGGCTTTTGATAACAATACCGCGCAGTCCCAGCAGGCTGGCACCGTTATAACGACGCGGATCAATCCTGCGACGAAAGGCCTTGAGCACCGGCATGGCGAACAGCGCGGCCAGCCTGGTAAGCGGGTTACGCGTAAATTCCTGCTTGATAAATCCGGCTATCATTTTCGCAAGGCCCTCGCTGGTCTTCAGGGCAACATTACCGACAAAGCCGTCGCAGACAATGACGTCAAAATCACCTTTGTAGATATCATCACCCTCTGCATAACCCTTGTAGTTCATTCTGCTTTCAGCGATCAGCCTGGCGGCTTCCCTGACCTGTTCATTGCCCTTGATCTCTTCCTCGCCGATATTCAGGACGCCAATGGCAGGCCGCTCGTTTCCATCCACCGCTGCAGCAAGCTCCGAACCCATCAAGGCAAACTGGAACAGGTGTTCGGCATCACACTCGATATTCGCACCCAGATCAAGCATCCAGGTATGACCCTTTGCCGTGGGCAAGGCCGTACAGATTGCCGGCCTGCTGATGCCCGGCAACATCTTCAGCACAAATCGTGATGTCGCCATCAATGCACCGGTATTCCCGGCACTGACACAGGCATCTGCGACACCTTCCTTGACAAGGTTCAAAGCAACACGCATGGAGGAATCCTTCTTGTTTCGCAACGCGTTGGAAGGCAATTCATCCATTTCCACCTGCTGGCTTGCATGGTGAACTTTCAACCCGGGAATTTTATCGCCGCCGGCTGCTTCCAGTGCCTGCGCGAGTTCTGTCTCATCCCCGACGAGGATAAATGTTACATCGGTATGTTCGGCGATCGCCGAAATTGCTGCTGGAACTACCACGCCGGAACCAAAATCGCCGCCCATTACATCAAGCGCAATCGTGATTCCCCGGTTCATGGTTTGAAGGTGATTTTTTGAGGAAAAGACGGAATATTCAGATAAACCGCTGGAGTGCGTTCAATCCGCGACACTCCACGAGAATATCCCGCATAACCCTCCTCTACAGGAGGACCAATCAGTCCAGATCCCTGGTGACAACCTTGCGCCCGCGATAAAAACCATCGGCACTGATATGGTGACGAATGTGCGTCTCTCCGGTCGTAGGTTCTATCGAAAACGTGCTTGGCGTTAACTTGTCATGTGAACGACGCATGCCCCGCCGTGAAGGCGTCTTGCGATTCTTTTGAACAGCCATGCTATTTACTCCTCTACTGTTGTTTCTGTTTCAATTCCGCCAGAACAGCAAACGGGTTTTCCCGCTGATCCTCGGCTGGAGGCTGATAACGTTTTAACAATCCCTGGCATTCTTCCGACTCCCCGTGCAAGGGAACAATCGGCAGTGCCAGCAATACTTCATCTGACAGGATATCTGCAATATCGGCCGGTTCAGCCGTGACGACCAATGGGTCATACGCGTCTGACAAGTCGTTGATTGCGTCCTTGTCACGAACCAGGCCGAGACGAAAATCCACATTCAGCGGCAGAACCATTTGCCCCAGGCAACGCTGACATGCGAGCTGCACATCACCCTGCAGGGAACCTGCCAGGTAATGCGTTCCGTCCACATCCTTACCCAGTTCCAGCACAACCTGAAATTCGCCTGCGCTCGAGGTCAGGGCCGGCAATGCCCGCTCCAGTCTCGCCAGGGGAATCCGGCCCTGCAGGCTGCGTCCCGCAGCAGCTGTCGCCATCAGATCAAGTCGATCTGGCAGGTGGTTTATCATAACCCGCGTATACTATATTCGCTCGCTACTACTGTCAAAAGGAAATCATTGAAAATACGGCAGCTTGCCGTTGATTCCCGGCCCCGTGTAGTCTGGCATGAATAACCCGGATCAAGAATGCGACACATCACTGCATAACCATGAATAGTTCCGCCGCTCAACTGCCGCTCATTTTGGCTTCCTCATCCCCGTTTCGCAGGGAATTACTTGAACGACTCGGTATCCGCTTCACCACAGCCGCACCCGATATTGACGAGTCTGCACGTCCCGGCGAAAAGCCGTCCCGGCTGGTAGCGCGGCTTGCCGAGGCAAAGGCTCTTGCCATCGGCGCCACCCGCAAGGGCCTGATCATTGGATCGGACCAGGTGGCCACGACGGGCGACGATATCCTCGGAAAACCCGGTACCCATGAAAAGGCCGTAGAACAGTTGAAGTACCTCGCGGGGAAACGCGTCTGCTTTCATACCGGGCTGTGTTTGCTGAACACGGAAAACGGTAGTACCGATGTCGCGGTCGTACCCTTTACCGTCGAGTTCAGGCAGCTTGGCATCAGCCAGATAGAACACTACCTGCTGGCAGATCAACCCTATAACTGTGCCGGGAGTTTTAAATCAGAAGGACTCGGGATTACCCTGTTTGAGCGAATGCAGGGTGATGACCCGACTGCATTGATTGGCCTGCCGTTGATCACGCTGACGACCATGCTGCATTCAGCAGGAATTATACTTCCCTGAAATGGGCAAACAGCATTCCCTGTTATGAGGCGAATCCACTGCTGCTCCTTAAACTCTCTCTCCCTCCGGGAGAAGGGACGCTCTGTTTATACAGGCGTACCCGGTATAAAAACCGGAGGCCTGTTTTCTCTTTAGTGCATCATGCCGAAGCGGGATGCGGCTATGCCACTCATGCCCTTCGCCATGGCCACACCGATACGGTCGGTGATGCGCTCCAGCAGGTCAGGTTCCTGGGTGAAGTCCACGACCTCTTCCTCGCCAATGATTTCACGGGCAACATAACCTGCACTGCCAATTGCATCGGCCATGCCCATTTCGACACTTTCCTCACCTGTCCACACCAGTCCGGTGAACATTTCCGGTATTTCCTTGAGGCGATCACCCCTGCCCGACTTCACGGCGGATATAAATTGCTCGTGAATCTCGCCAAGGAGCTCGGTTACGTGCTCGACATCGGATTGCTTGCTGGGGAGGAACGGGTCAAGAAAGCCCTTGCTCTCGCCGGCAGTGTATAAACGGCGTTCAACGCCGAGCTTTTCCATGCTATCGACAAAACCGAAGCTGTCCATGCGCACACCGATCGAGCCGACGATACTTGCATTGTCGACATAGATCTCATCGGCCGCTGAAATGACGTAATAACAACCGGAGGCACAGACGTCGGTTACTACCGCGTAGATGGGTGTATCCGGATGCAACTTCCTGAGCCGCTTGATTTCATTATAGATATAGGATGACTGAACAGGACTGCCGCCGGGGGAATTGGCGCGCAGGATTACACCGGCTGTCTGCTTGTCGTCGAAGGCATCCCGCAGACCGCCAATGACTATATCGGCGCTGGCCTCGGAGGTGTCCGAGATGGCGCCTTTCAATTCAACCAGCGCCGTGTGTTTGCCAAGGGCGCCGCCTAGCGACTCCCAGTCTGTCGGCATATATAACAACAGCAACGCCAGCAAGTACAGCGCCAGCAGCCCCTTGAAAAAGATGCTCCAGCGGCGGCTACGGCGCTGTTCATTGACCGCTGCAAAGGCAAGCCGGTTAACGACATCCCGGTGCCAGTAATCATGATCACTGACTCCCTTTTCGGGAGATTCATCCCCGTCCGACTTGCTGCTTGATGATTTCTTGTCCCACATATAGCCACCTGTAAAGTAAAAATCCGGATGTATCAATTCGCGATCAGGCCCGCCTCTTCAAGCCATGCCGGTATATCCCTGATCCTGTTCAGGGTGACCAGGGGAGAATGCTGTTGCAGGCGTTCCGCGCTGTGCACTCCTGAACTTACGGCAATCTTTGCTGCACCGGCATTGGTTGCCATTTCCATATCAAATTCGGTGTCGCCAACCATCACTGTCTGCTGCGGTTTGACACCCAGTGATTGCATCAACTCCAGCAACATCTGCGGATGCGGCTTCGAGGGGGCTTCATCTGCGCAGCGCGTTGCAGCAAAAAAACTCTGCAGGCCGGTTTCATCAAGCACCCTGTCCAGTCCACGGCGTGCCTTGCCGGTCGCAATCCCGAGAACAAGGTTGCGCTGTTTCAGGGCCTGCAGTGATTCACGCACTCCTTCAAACAGGCTGGAAGACTCCGATTTGAACCAGTGCTCGCGATAATGTTCCACGAAGGCCTGGTGAAAACGGTCATCCCGGCCGGGCACAAGGGTATTGATTGCCTCCCTCAGCCCCAGACCGATGACATTCTTGACTGTATTGTCATCCATTGGTTCTATCTGAAGGTCTGCAATGGCGGCATGCAGGCAGGAGACAATCT
>JBATIF010000003.1:0-2938 GCA_049667605.1 Gammaproteobacteria bacterium | reverse complement strand
CCGGTACAAATCGATCTGCCGGTGAAGAACATCAACCGTACCGTCGGCGCCATGCTCTCCGGCGAAGTCGCGCGGCGCTACGGGCATGCAGGGCTGCCGGAAGATACCATCAGCATAACGCTGCGCGGCACCGCCGGACAAAGCTTCGGGGCATTCGCAGCACATGGCGTCAGCCTGACGCTGATCGGCGAAGGCAATGATTATGTCGGCAAGGGACTCAGTGGCGGCCGCCTCGTCGTCTACCCGCCCGCGGAGACACCGATCGTTGCCGAGGACAATATCATCGTCGGCAACACCGTGCTCTACGGCGCCATCAGCGGCGAATGTTATTTTCGCGGTGTTGCCGGTGAGCGTTTTGCAGTACGCAACTCGGGCGCAAGCGCCGTGGTGGAAGGCGTTGGCGATCACGGCTGCGAATACATGACGGGAGGAATCGTCGTGGTGCTGGGCAAGGCGGGCAGGAACTTCGCCGCCGGCATGAGTGGCGGTATCGCCTATGTACTTGACGATCGCGGTGACTTCGAACAACGCTGCAATCTTGCCATGGTCGAACTTGAACCGATCACGGCCGAGGATGAAGCACTTGAAAAACTCGATCACCAGGGTGGTGATATGGAGACCCATGGCCGCGTCGACATCAGCAGCGACATGACCCGTTATGATGCCCTGCGACTGCGCCGCCTGATCGAGAAGCATGTGCGCTACACCAACAGTGCACGCGGCCGCAGCATCCTCGATCACTGGGCCGCCATGCTGCCTAAATTTATCAAGGTCATGCCGGTCGATTACCGGCGTGCGCTGCAGGACATGCAGGCGGCACAGACGGTTGCGGCGCAAGCCAAGGGAGATAGCAGACATGGGTAAACCGACCGGCTTCATGGAATACGCGCGTAACGATCGCAGTTATGCGCCGGCTGCTGACCGCGTCCGGCACTTCAGGGAGTTTGTCATCCCGCTTCCCGAAAGCGAAATCAAACTGCAGGGTGCGCGCTGCATGGACTGCGGCATCCCGTTCTGCCACCAGGGCTGCCCGGTGAATAACATTATCCCTGACTGGAACGACCTGGTGTACCAGGGCAACTGGAAGGAAGCGCTGGATGTACTGCATTCGACCAACAACTTCCCGGAATTTACCGGCCGGATCTGTCCGGCACCCTGTGAAGCCGCCTGCACACTGAATATCGATGACAACCCGGTGACGATTAAAACCATCGAATGTGCCATCGTCGACAAGGGCTGGGAAGAAGGCTGGATCGAACCACAGATTTCCGTACACAAGACCGGTAAACGCATCGCCGTGGTCGGCTCGGGGCCGGCCGGCATGGCCTGTGCGCAGCAACTGGCACGGGTCGGACACGAGGTCGCCGTGTTCGAGAAAAGTGACCGCATCGGCGGCCTGATGCGCTACGGCATACCCGACTTCAAAATGGAAAAGCAGGTAATCGACCGGCGCATGGCACAGATGCAGGCCGAGGGCGTGAGCTTTCACACCGGGGTGCATATCGGCGAGTCAACGCCTGCAGAGCAACTGCTGCGGGATTTCGATGCAGTCGCCCTGACCGGTGGTTCCGAACACAGCCGCAACCTGGACGTGCCGGGCCGCGAACTCGATGGCGTGCATTTCGCCATGAGCTTCCTGCCACAACAGAACAAGCGCAATGCCGGCGACAGTATCGAACCGGCCATTTCACTGAGTGCAAAAGACAAGCATGTCATCGTCATCGGCGGCGGCGATACCGGCTCCGATTGCATCGGTACCTCGTTCCGCCAGGGTGCAGTTTCCGTGACCCAGCTGGAAATCCTGCCGCAGCCGCCGGAAAAGGAAAACAAGGGACTGACCTGGCCGGACTGGCCCAACAAGATGCGCACTTCGAGTTCGCAGGATGAAGGTGCAGTGCGCCACTGGTCGGTCGCCACCAAATCCATCGAGGGCGAGAACGGCAAGGTCACGGCAATCAACTGCGTACGCCTGGAATGGAAGCAGGACGACAATGGCCAGTGGCAAATGCAAGAAATACCCGGCAGTGCCTTCCAGCTGCAGGCCGACCTGGTGTTGCTGGCAATGGGTTTTATTCACCCGGTCCATGAAGGCATGCTCAAGCAACTGGGCGTGGAGGTCGACGCCCGTGGCAACGTCATGGGCGGCACCGAGGGGGAGGATGCCTACAAATCGTCTCTCGACAAGGTATTCGCGGCGGGCGACATGCGCCGCGGCCAGTCGCTGGTCGTCTGGGCCATCCGCGAGGGACGCCAGTGTGCGCGCGCGATTGATGAATACCTGATGGGCGCATCCGAGTTACCGCGCTGATTTGTAACCATGCCCTGCCGCGCTAAAGATATTTAGCGCTCTTCCCCAAATCGGGTGAATAGAAAACCGTTGTAGGGCCGAATTCATTCGGCCAACCGGCCTACGACGCATTTGTAGGGCCGAATTCATTCGGCCAACCGGCCTACGACGCATTGCGCAGGGGTGTCATTCCCCGCACCATCAAGTCTATTGCATCACCATGTTTATCCGCGGTCGCCACCTTTGGATGGGTGATGACGATGAAACACCGCTGGTCGAATGAATTCGACCCTACTAGGGTGAATGGGAAACAACGCTGGTCGAATGAATTCGACCCTACGGCACGGCCGAATTCATTCGGCCAACTAGATGAACGCGCTGGCCACTACCAGCACCTATCGGTGCCGAGCGAACCGCCCGATACCCCGCGGCTGCCGCTGGAGTCGTAGGTGAAGGTGCCGCACCTGTCGCCGCTCTGTACTGCCGCCGGGGCGGCGTTGAGGGTGTAGGTTTCAGCTGCCAGCGGATCGATGCTCAGGGTGTAATAACCATGCTCGCTGCTGGTGCTGCCCATCAGGGCGGCGACGCTCGCACCGGTGTAGCTGTTCTGGTTGGCGTAATAGCGTTCCATGCGGTTGGCCAGGTCCATGA
>JBATIF010000002.1:0-3389 GCA_049667605.1 Gammaproteobacteria bacterium | reverse complement strand
CAAATTGCGTAAACAGGGATTCGAGCCGGTATACAACCTGAAAGGCGGCGTGCTCGCATGGCAGAATGCAAATCTCCCGCTGAGCAAAAAATAGGCACTGGTTTTTACTGCCTTCTGCCATTCAATAACGATTAATCAAAATACAGGAAACTCACCATGGCCGATGAAGAACAGTCAGCTGCCGCAAACGAGAAAGAAACGCCGGCAATTCAACCGCAAAGTATTTATCTCAAAGATGTTTCCTTCGAGACACCCAACTCACCGGAGATATTCACAGTCAAGTGGGAACCGGCAGTGAACATACAGATGGATAGCAGCAGCCGGGATCTCGGTGAGGATTACTATGAAGTCGTGCTTTCTTTCACTGTCACGGTCAAAGTAGGTGAAAAAACGGCCTATCTTGCAGAGATACACCAGGCTGGAATTTTTATCCTTACCGGCCTGACCCCGGAACAGTTGCATCGTACCCAGCATGTTTTCTGCCTGCGCTTTTTGCATCCCTATGCAATTGCATCCATCCTCGATCTGATTACCAAGGGCGGTTTCCCTCAGTTCCTGATGCCCCCGGTCAATTTCAACCAGCGCTACAGCGAGCGCTACGACAAAGCTGAAACGGCCGCCGAACCTGAAACTTCATAAAGAAATGCTGTCGGGAATATCACCAGGCAGCGGTATCGATCAGCACCGGCAAGGCGTTGCGGGGCCATGAATAACAGCTCCATAACCGTACTCGGCGCCGGTTCATGGGGTACGGCACTGGCGATCAGGCTGGCTGCCAAAAGTGACACTTGCCTCTGGGGTCACGAAGCTGACTTCATGTCGAGACTCTCCGCAGAGCGCGAAAACAGGCAGTTTCTTCCCGGCGCCGCGTTTCCCGGCAGGCTCGGCATCGAGTCCGACCTGGCCGTTGCCGTGTGCCAAAGCCGCGATTTGTTAATTGCCGTACCCAGTCATGCCTTTCGTGAAGTACTGGAAAAAGCCGCACCTTCACTTAATGAAAACATGCGGATCGCCTGGGCAACCAAGGGTCTGGAGCAGGTCACAGGCAAATTCATGGGTGATGTCCTCGATGAGCTGTTCGGCAGCCGCTATCCGGCTGCCGTAATTTCGGGACCGACTTTTGCCCGGGAAGTTGCCGACGGCCTGCCTACCGCGCTGACGGTTGCCTCGAACAACCCGGCATTTGCCACCGACCTGGCCACCTGCCTGCACGGTGACGTAATTCGCGCCTATACCAGCGATGACATGCTCGGCGTGCAGCTCGGCGGCACCGTAAAAAACGTGCTGGCCATCGCCGCCGGCATTACCGATGGCTTGCAGCTGGGCGCCAATAGTCGTGCTGCCCTGGTGACCCGTGGCCTGGCTGAAATGATCCGCCTTGGTGATGCCATGGGAGCAAGACGCGAAACACTGATGGGCCTGGCCGGTGTCGGCGATCTCATCCTCACCTGTACCGATGACCTGTCACGCAATCGCCGACTAGGCCTGGCACTGGGCAGGGGTACGCCACTGGCGATTGCCCTGGAGGAAATTGGCCAGGTCGTGGAAGGCTTCAATACCGCCCGCGAAGTGCTACAGCTGGCACGTAAATACGGGGTCGATATGCCTATATCCGATCAGGTGTACCGCATCCTCTACGAGGACCTGCCTGTTACAGAAGCCGTGCACAACCTGCTGGCGCGTGACATCAGCTCTGAATCGAGGGCCTGAAACCCTGCTGTCGCCAGGCCTCGTAGACCAGCACAGCCGCAGCATTCGACAGGTTCAGGCTGCGGCTGTTGCTGGCCATCGGCAGGCGCAGCACCGCATCCGGGCCAAGGCTGTCGAGCAGCGCGGCCGGCAAGCCCCGTGTTTCAGGACCCAGCAGAAAAGCATCCCCCGGCTGGTAATTGACATCCGAATAAGTGCGGGTGCCCCTGGTCGAGATACCCCACAGTCGATCCGGCTTGACCGCTTCCCGGAAGTCCTGCAACGAGGCGTGCTCACGGACGCGCGCAAATTCACGGTAGTCAAGGCCGGCGCGACGCAGCCTGCGGTCGTCAAGTTCAAAACCAAGCGGATGAATAAGGTGCAGGGCACTGCCGGTGTTGGCACAAAGGCGTATGATATTACCGGTGTTCGGTGGTATCTCTGGCTGGTAAAGAACAACGTGAAACATATGGACAAGTATCCCTGTGGCTGCTTTAACGGACGCTGAACAAAAAAAACTTGCCGTGGACTTTTGCGGCCTGTCGCTTGCCACACCCCTGGTACTGCTCTCCGGTTGCGTTGGCTTTGGTGAAGAATATACACGGGTGGAAGGCTTTTCCAACCGTGATGTCGGGGCTGTATGCCTGAAGGGGACCACGCTGGAAGCACGGCTCGGCAACCCCGCACACCGGATTGCGGAAACCCCTGCCGGAATGCTCAATGCCATCGGCCTGCAAAATCCCGGCACCGATCATGTCATCAACAACATTCTCCCGGCACTCGATTTTTCAGAGACCCGCTTCATTGCCAACGTATCCGGTTCGACTATCGAGGAATACACCGAGGTAACCCGGCGCTTCGATGATTCAGCGATCGACGCAATCGAAATCAATATCTCCTGCCCGAACGTCAGGCAGGGCGGTGTGGCGTTCGGTAACGATCCGGACATGTCGGCACGCGTTGTTGCGGCCTGCAGGGCGGTAACAAAGAAACCCCTGATCACCAAGCTGTCGCCCAACCAGACAGACATCACCGACAATGCACGCCGCTGTATCGACGCCGGCACCGATGCCTTTGCCGTGATCAATACCCTGATGGGCATGGCCATCGATACCGCAACACGCACCCCGGTGATCGGCAACAATCAGGGTGGCCTGTCGGGCCCGGCCATCAAACCCATTGCCTTGCTGATGGTGCACAAGGTCTACCAGGCCTGCAAAGCACACAGTATCCCGATTATTGGCCAGGGCGGCATTACGACGGCCAATGATGCGCTCGAGTTCCTGATCGCCGGCGCCGCCGCGGTCGGCATCGGCACCGCGCTCTTCTATGACCCGCTGGCCTGCAAGACCATCAACCGGGGGATCCTTGATTACCTGGACAAACACGACATCGCACATGTAGGCCGGCTGACCGGCAGCCTGACGCTGCACACGCACACCAGCCCCGGCTGTGATGCCGGATGATCATTTTACGAAAAGTGCTTTCGATGCGCACAGTTAACAGGGAAGTGTCCGTAGAAAAATGCAGCTTGCGCTTCAGTGCCCCTGCTGCACATCCAGTTCCTTCAACTTGCGTGTAAGGGTATTCCGGCCCCAGCCGAGCAGGCGTGCTGCGTCCTGGCGTCGCCCGCCCGTATGTTGCAGTGCCGCATCGATCAAAATTTGCTCGAA
Organism: Gammaproteobacteria bacterium; assembly: GCA_049667605.1. Taxonomy (GTDB): domain Bacteria; phylum Pseudomonadota; class Gammaproteobacteria; order UBA9214; family UBA9214; genus UBA9214. The sequence goes on along the minus strand of JBATIF010000002.1, from coordinate 27 downwards.
GGCCGGCAGCGCCTCGTCCAGCAAGGA
>JBATIF010000001.1:0-17470 GCA_049667605.1 Gammaproteobacteria bacterium | reverse complement strand
TCACCCACCTTGAACGGCCGGAAGAGGATCATCAGGAAACCGGCAGCGAAATTGGCCAGTGAGCCCTGCAGGGCGAGACCGATGGCAAGGCCGGCAGCACCCACGATTGCAATAAAGGAGGTCGTCTGTATGCCGAGCTGACCGAGCACTGCAATGACAACAAAGGCCAGCAAGGCAATGTAGGTCATGCTGCCGACGAAGCCGGTAATAATCGGATCGACATTGCCCTTGGACATCATGCGTCGCACGCCGTTGCGCACGGCTTTCGCAATCCAGCGGCCGATAATGAATATGGCAATTGCCGCGATGACCTTAAGTCCCCAGACGGCAACCACGTCCTGGACCTGCGTCCAGAGCTGCCCGACTTCATCCAGGTTCGTCGGAATTACCTCTGTCACGTTGACGATTTCTTCAGTGGCTGTCTTCTCGCTGCTGGCCATGGTTGTCTTTCTCCTGTTCTCATCAGTTGTTATGTGATACCCGCTGTATGGTCAACATGACCGCCAGCGAACGCAATAATACACTAGTTGCCTCACCTGCTATGGCGCCAACGCTGACAATATAGTCCCGGTGAACGACCCGGTTAATGATCCCGGCTGGATGCATAAAGCAGGCGCCGCACCCTGGTCTCCACGGGATTTCAGCCAGAATTCGACCTCCGGATTTCCTGAAAACAGGGCAAGTTATTTGACGACGCTTTGTTTTCCTCTTTTCGCGAGCTACTGTCTGTATTTGCACCTGGATTCCGGTATTACAAATGTTCTTACTGCAGATGGTCTATGCAACAAGGGGGCTTCTATGGTATCAAGTCACGGATTGTCCGCTCATCAATCTTATAGCTACCGGATAAAATGCAATAATATATCTTCTGGCCAGGGATACATACATGATCGAGATTATAGAAAGTTTGAAAGATTTTCCCGTGCACTCCCTGAATGCAGGCGAAAAACTGCTGGCACAGGGAGAAAAAAATGACACCATATATTTTTTACTCGAGGGTTCTGTTGAAGTTATAAAAGATGGTTACCAGGTAGCTGTAGTATCTGACAAGGGCGCCGTATTTGGTGAAATGTCGATCCTGCTTGATATTCAACATTCAGCCCTGGTACGCTGCCTCGAAGACGCAAAATTCATTGCCATCGCAGACCCCGGTAAATATCTGCAAGAGCACCCAAAATTGATCTGGCATATTGCACAGATACTCGGCCTGCGATTATTCAACCTTAATCAGTATCTTGTTGATATAAAAAGCCAGTACGAGGGGCACGATCATTTGAGTATGGTCGACGATGTGCTCGAAACATTACTCAACCCGCAAAAAACGAAAGTTGTGCAAAGAGAGGACAGTAAACGGGATACGCCGGATTACTGACAAAAATTACATAAGTTGCTGCGAGTCACTGCCAGCGAGCGAGTACCATTCGGCATTCATTGCCTCCAGATCAAGAATGATATGGGCAGGCACATCCCCGATATGGCTGCCCGCATTGAGCACCCAGGTTTTTCCAATTTGGTCTATCCAGGAGCCATCAGTTTTAAACGGACTTTCATGGATATGGCCAGTTACCACCAGGTCTGGCTGGTAGTGCCCAATCCATTTATTCAGTTCGACGTCACCAATAAATCTCTTGCCAGCCCAGCTAGTAGGCGATTCATCCGGTGGCGCGTGATAAATCCAGAACCATTTCCTGAACTCAAGTTGACTGGCTTTCTCAAGCTGTTCAGCAACTTCCTGCTTTGTTACATCGCCATCCCACCAGGGAAAGATAGTAATTAGTGTTTCTCCGAAAAAAACGTTGTCGCCATCCACATGTACCTGTTGGTCGCGTGCTTCCTGTAACCAGGGCGCAACATATTCGTCGGCACTGTTCTTTTCATTGCCGTCATGATTTCCAGAGCAAACCATTAACGGAGTCTGCTCACCAATATTCTTCAGGTATTTCTTTATGACAACTATTTGAACGCTTAAATCGACGTATGAAGATATATCCAGCATATCCCCGGCAATTATCATGGCATCACACTGCATAGCCTGACTGGCCAGCCAGTCAAACTGCTTCAGGCGGTAGTGCAGGTCAGAAGCAATTAGTACTTTCATTGTTAGTCCGGTGTAAGCTGTAATTACCAAACGGAACTGTATGTCATTTCACAGATATTTTGAAGTTAAGGAATACTATCCATCGATCATCCGATTTTGCGCAGCTTAGCTGTCCCTGGCCCCGCCAGGTACAGGCAGTCTGACGAGTAGTGTCATCAGGTGTGCCAGCATCAGCAGCAGGACCTTCATGGGAAGTAGAGCAGGGAAGGTTTCCTTCGGGAACAAGACTGGCCAAGGGTCGGAGTTCCGGCGATAATCGGCGTTTAACCAGGTACACCATCGGCGCTAGTTGCTTGCTTAAGCAATCTGTCAGCCCACTTACAGTCAGAAGCCCTTGGATAAAAACGCGACAAGCGAAAACAAGCCCCCGGCCATGGCCGGCTATGCCATGCCTGCCGAGTGGGGGCCGCACCAGTGCACCTGGGTTTCATGGCCACATAACAAGAAAACCTGGCCGGGCAAGTTCGCATCAGTCGAGCCCGTAATGGCCAGGCTCGTGGGAGCATTGTCACAGAACGAACTCGTGCGCCTCAATGTGCTCGATGCTGCACACGAAAGGCACGTTCGAAACCAGCTTGAAGACCATGTCAATGCTCGTAATATCGCGTTTCACCATTTTCCGACAAACGACGCATGGTGCCGCGATCATGGAGCGATATTCGTGACGCGAAGCGATCAGGATGATCCCATGCTTGCACTCGATTTCCAGTACAACGCCTGGGGCGGCAAGTACCCGCCGTATGATCTCGATAACGCCATCGCAGCGAAGATGGCTGCTGCACTCGACGTGCCTGGCTACGCTGTCGACATGGTGCTCGAGGGCGGCTCGATCGATGTCAATGGGGCGGGGGCCCTGCTAACAACGCAACAGTGTCTGCTGCATCCGAACCGCAATCCTTCACTGTCACGCGATGCTATTGAAGCGTTGTTGCGTGATACTCTCGGGGTTCGCCAGATACTCTGGCTTGGCGAAGGTATCACAGGCGACGACACGGATGGACATATCGATGACCTGACGCGCTTTGTCGCTGAAGACACCGTTATCACCATGGTCGAACATAATCGGAGCGACGAGAACTATCTACCACTTGCCGAAAATCGCCAGCGTCTCGCCGGGATGCAGCTTGCAGACGGACGTCCGTTGAAAGTGCTGGAAATGCAAATGCCACAGCCCGTTGAGTATGAGGGCGACCGCCTGCCGGCCAGTTACGCCAATTTCTACATCGGCAACCGGGTGGTCCTGATGCCGACGTTTGATGACCCGGCCGATGAGCCTGGCCTACAGGTTCTCGCGCGCTGTTTTCCGGGGCGCGAAGTCATCGGCATCGATTGTACTGACCTTGTGCTCGGGCTGGGGACATTTCATTGTCTTACACAGCAGGTACCCATGGTTTAATGTGCTCGACTCGAAAGGAACGATATTGTTATGACCGCTATTAGCACTTTTGTACATCACCGACACCGCCACTTCAATGCGGCCGATGCCTGCAAACGTCATCTTGAAGGCGGCGGCGAGATGTTCATAACCATGGCAGGTGTAATGAGCACTGCGGAGCCGGGTTTATCGCTCGCCGGAATGATCCGCCAGGAAAAAGTGCACGCGATATGCTGTAGCGGCGCCAATCTTGAGAACTACACGTTTAAGCGGGTAGCCCATGACCACTACGTGCGTATAGCGCGAATCAGGCGCGATATTTATCATGCCGCTGATTTTTGCATGCATACCGGAACAGTAATATGAGAGCAGCCAAGACAACATCGGGCGTCGTTGATACAGTCGCGTCGCATTCAGACAACAATTCTACGGCCTGGAGTGTCGATGACGCTGCGGAATACTACCGCATCGCGGCCTGGAGTGACGGTTTCTTTGTCGTCAATACGAAGGGCCACATGTCTGTGCAGCCGTTCGATGATGACTCACTCAGCATCGATATCATGGATGTGGTGGCGCAACTGCGTAGCCGGGGCGTCCGCTTTCCGGCGTTGCTGCGTTTTCAGGACGTGCTGCGCGCACGTGTGCGACGACTCAATCTGGTGTTTGCCGAAGCGATCAGGGAGGCCGGCTATAAAAACATTTATCAGGCCGTTTACCCGATCAAAGTCAATCAACTTCACGAGGTGGTCGAGGAAGTGCTCGATGCGGGCAAACCATTCGGCCTGGGTCTGGAATGCGGCTCGAAGGCCGAGCTGGTTGCCACTCTCGCGCATCTGGAATCTGATGATACGCTGCTGATTTGCAACGGCGTGAAAGATCAGTCGATGTTGTCGCTGATCCTGTCAAGCCAGCGTCTGGGGAAAAATGTCATACCGGTGATGGAGAAATTCGCCGAATTCGAAGACTTGACAGCGCTGGCCGATGCGGCCAATGCCGTGACCCGATTTGGCGTTCGCGTCCGGCTGCGGACGGCGGGCGCCGGCAAATGGGCAGACTCCGGCGGGTACCAGTCGAAATTCGGCATTTCCATGCCGGAGCTGGTGCAAGTTGTTGAGACGCTGAAGGCCAGTCAGTGTGAACATCGACTGGCACTGTTGCATTTCCATCTTGGCAGCCAGATTTCCCACATAACCCAGCTTAAACAGGCAGCCAAGGAGTTGGCGCAGATTTACGCCGAGCTAATCAACCTGGGTATGCCGGTCCGCTACATCGATGTGGGTGGTGGCCTCGGCGTGAATTACACCGGCGCGTTCGAGGAAGGTGGAATTCAGTACAGCCTGCAGGAGTATGCCAACGCTGTGGTGTTCACGATCCAGGAAGTTTGTGATGCGCGTGGCGTACCTCACCCGATACTGATTTCAGAAAGTGGCCGTGCCATGACGGCGCATCATTCGATGCTCGTTGTCGAAACACTGGGCGCATTTCAGAAAGACAGCGCCGGGAGTGAACAGGCGGTGACGCCGGATATGCATCGCATTGCGCATACCCTGAGTGGAATTCTTGACTGGTTGCGTGAAACCCCGGATGAGGACCGCGGCGCCGATGAATTGATCGAAGCGTATCACGATGTCGCCGGGATTCATGAGGAAGCAGCGGCATTGTTCGCGATGGGATATCTGCCATTACAACAGAATGCGTTGATTGAACGCATGTACTGGAGCAGCTGTTCGGCTATTCTCCGGGAACTACAATCCTCAAATCCGGACCCGCTTCCGCCGCAACTGTATGAACTGCAGAAGTTGCTGGTTGATCAGTATCTTCTCGATTTTTCAGTATTTCAGTCCGTACTCGATCACTGGGCGATACACCAGCCGTTCCCGATAGTGCCGCTGGACCGGCTCGACGAGCGGCCGACGCGTCGCGCCTTGCTGGTTGATTTAACCTGCGATTCCGACGGCAAGATTACGCAGTATGTGTCGTCCAATGAAGACAAGAATTTTCTCGAATTGCACCAGTTGAAACCGGGCGAGCCGTACTGTCTCGGTTTCTTTTTGATGGGTGCATATCAGGATATCATGGGTGACGCACACAACCTGTTTGGCCGCGTCACCGAGGCCCATGTATATGGTGATGCTGAAGAGGACGGAAACTTCTGGATCGAAAAGGTTATACCCGGTGCGAAGGTTCAGGACATGCTCGCACAGGTACAGTATTTTCCGCATGATCTGCAGCGACGTATGCAGAACCAGGTCAAGGCGAAGATCGATTCCGGTGCAATACGTCCGAAACACGGCATGGAAATTCTTGATCAGTACCGGGCCTGTTTCGAGGAAGAAACCTATCTTTTAAATGACTCAACGGCAAAGGATATAACCAGATGACAGCGGCAGGTAGCGAACGGAAAGTAAGGGTCGGTATCGTGCAGATGCAGTGTTCGGATAATCCTGACGCCAACATGGCAAAGGCACTCGACATGACGCGTGATGCCATCGCAAAAGGTGCACAGGTTATTTGTCTGCCTGAGCTGTTTCGTTCCCGGTATTTTTGCCAAAGCGAGGATGATGCCCATTACACACTGGCGGAGAAGATCCCCGGTCCCGCTACCGACGTTTTTGCGGAGCTTGCGCGCGACAATGACGTCGCCATTCTTGTTAGCCTGTTCGAAAGACGTGCACCGGGCCTGTACCACAACACGACGGCGTTGCTGGATGGCGCCCGTGGCTACGTTGGCATGTATCGGAAAATGCATATCCCCGATGACCCGGGCTACTATGAAAAGTACTATTTCACGCCGGGCGATCTCGGCTTCAGGAACTTCAAGACAGACCGGGCCGAACTCGGTGTGCTTATTTGCTGGGACCAGTGGTTCCCGGAGGCCGCCCGGCTGACCGCGTTGCAGGGTTCGGAAATCCTGTTTTATCCGACCGCCATCGGCTGGCACCGGGAGGAGAAGGCCAGGCTCGGCACGACGCAGCACCAGGCGTGGCAGATAATCCAGCGATCACACGCGATCGCCAATGGCTGTTTTGTAGCTGCAGTCAATCGCATCGGCTTCGAGCCCGATCCAGCCGGTGCTGGCGGTATCGAATTCTGGGGCCAGAGTTTTATTGCGGCACCCGACGGCAGCCTTGTTTGTGAAGCGCCTGTTGACGAAGAGTGTGTGCTGGTAGCAGAACTCGACCTCTCGGCAGTTGCACTGCAGAGGCATGGCTGGCCGTTTTTCCGTGACCGGCGCATCGATGCTTACGATGCCCTGACCGGGCGATTCCTGACAGATTAATTCAGATTGCACAAATGTCCTTTGTGGTCTTGCTCCCTGGATCCTTGCTTGTCTCATCTCTCCGCTGCGACGCGCAAGCCGGGCTTGCGCTTCCCCAGCGTTGTCTGTTGCAGTGCGTTCGCAGGCATGATCCGGCCGCTAGCACGCGTTTAGCCTGCAAGCTGCTGTAATTCCGGGCAAGGACAGTAACTGTCCCGCCACGCTTCCACGGTCGCCGCGGACGGGCTCCATTCAATTCCAGGGTCGTCCATAAAAACCCCCGGCCCCGGTGCTGATTGACACCGGCTGAAAACTGGTGCGAGACTTCGCCGCCCTGACAGGTAAAATGACTGCCATCTTTCCGATGGGGACTGCTGATGAGTAGCGTATTGATTATTGGTGCAGGCGGTGTGGGCCGGGTTGTCGCCCACAAGTGCGCCCGCAACCCGGAAGTTTTCTCCGACATCTGGCTGGCAAGCAGGACGGTTTCCAGGTGCGAGCAGATCGCCGCGGAGGTAGCCGAAAAGACCGGCCGGAGCGTGCACACCGCCGAAGTTGATGCTGACAAGGTGCCGCAACTGGTGGAGCTGATCAGACGCGTGCAGCCAGCCATGATCATCAATGTTGCCTTGCCCTACCAGGACCTTACCATCATGGACGCCTGTCTCGAGACCGGTGTGCATTACCTGGACACCGCCAACTATGAGCCGATGGACGAGGCCAGGTTCGAATACAAGTGGCAATGGGCCTACCGGGAACGCTTCGAGAAGGCCGGACTGATGGCCCTGCTTGGCTCAGGCTTCGACCCCGGCGTGACCAACGTGTTCTGTGCCCACATGCAGAAACACCACTTCGACCAGATAGACACGGTCGATATTCTTGACTGCAATGGTGGTGACCACGGCTATGCCTTTGCAACCAACTTCAATCCCGAGATCAATATCCGCGAAGTGACCAGCAACGGACGTTACTATGAGAACGGCAAGTGGATCGAGACTCGGCCGATGGAGATCCACCACAGCTTCGATTTCGAGCAGGTCGGCACGAAGAAGATGTACCTGCTGTACCACGAGGAGATGGAATCCCTGGCGCTCAACATAAAGGGTGTCAGGCGTATGCGCTTCTGGATGACGTTCGGTGACAGCTACCTGAAGCACCTGGAGGTGTTTCGCAACATCGGGCTGGACTCGATCAAGCCGATCCGGTTCCAGGGCCAGGAAATCGTGCCGCTCCAGTTTCTCAAGGCACTGCTGCCCGATCCGGCTTCGCTTGGCCCGCGCACTACCGGCAAGACCAACATCGGCTGCATCGTCAGTGGCCACAAGGATGGCAAGCCGGTATCACGCTATGTCTATAACATCTGTGACCACCAGGCCTGCTACCGCGAGACCAACGCACAGGGTGTCTCCTACACAACCGGAGTACCGGCGATGATCGGCGCCATGATGATGCTGACCGGAAAATGGCTGCGGCCCGGCGTGTGGAACATGGAGCAATTTGACCCCGATCCGTTTATGGATGCGCTGAGCCAGCACGGCCTGCCGTGGACGGATATCGAAACCGATATCGACATTGACACCCTGCCAGAGTAGGCCCCATGCCACTGGATATATCGTCTGTACCGACACCCTGTTACGTGCTGGAAGAGGAGCGCTTGCGCGCCAATCTCGCCATCATGGACCGGGTGCAGCGCGAATCGGGCGGCCACATCATCCTGGCGCTGAAGGGTTACGCCATGTGGAGCAGTTTTCCGATCATCCGCGAGGTACTGCAGGGTTGCACCGCCAGCTCACTCAACGAGGCACGCCTGGCGGCCGAGAAGTTCGAGCGCGAGGTGCATGCCTATGCCCCTGCCTGGAGCGCCAGCGAGTTTCCGGATATTCTCCGGTTTGCCGACCACGTCAGCTTCAACTCGTTCTCGCAATGGCAGCGCTTCCGCGACCAGGCCCTGGCGGCCGGCGTCTCCTGCGGCATCCGTATCAACCCGGAAGTGAGCGAGGTGGAAGTCGACATGTACAACCCCTGCGGCAGCCGCTCGCGACTGGGCGTCACCCGCGCGGAGTTTCACCCGGAGTTGCTCGACGGCATCGAGGGGCTGCACTTTCATGCCCTGTGTGAATGTGGCGCCGAAAGCCTGCAGCGCACACTGCAGCGGTTCGAGGCCGGTTTCGGGGAGTGGATCGGGCAGATGCGCTGGATCAATTTTGGTGGCGGGCATCTCATGACACGCGAGGGTTATGATCTCGACCTGCTGATAGCCCTGATACGCGAATTCCGCGAGCGCCACGGGGTCGAGGTCTACCTGGAGCCGGGCGGGGCCGTCGGCTGGCATACCGGGCCATTGGTCGCATCGGTGCTGGATATCATGCGCAACGACATGGACATTGCCATCCTGGATACCTCTGCCGCTGCACACATGCCGGACGTGCTGGAAATGCCCTATCGTCCCGAGGTGCGGGGTGCGGCGCTGCCGGGTGAAAAGCCGCATACTTATCGTCTCGGCGGCAACACCTGCCTGGCCGGTGATGTCATCGGTGACTATTCGTTCGACCGGGCGCTCGACGTCGGGGACCGGATTGTGTTCGAGGACATGATGCACTACAGCTTCGTCAAGAACACCACCTTCAACGGTGTGAACCTGCCCGACCTGGCTATCTGGACGGCGGCCAATGAACTACAAATTGTCCGTCGCTTCGGTTACGAAGATTTCAGGGACCGGCTTTCCTGACGCCGGCAGATCCTCAAATCCAGCTCGGGATGTCATGAACCCCGATTGGCAAGACATGGTAGACAGGTGCGCATTCATTTTTCTTGCCTTTCCATTCAAGACATAACTCCCCGCTTTTATTTTATCGGGTGTTCCCCAAATCAAGTGGGTAGACTACCGTTGTAGGGCCGAATTCATTCGGCCAATAATCTTGCCATCGGAAGGAAAGTGCTCGTCTAAATTGATTGATTTACCCACTCAATCAGGGGAGGAGCCATTTTATCCATACCTGGTTGGGTTAGCCCCATAGTTTCATTGTAAGGAGTAATAATGATGGCAATGCATCACGACGCGTGCAGCAGCCGTCACTGCCTTCCCGTCTTTGGGCCGTTGATTATATGAGGTGAGGCTAATCGTCCGGGTAGTGTCGTTTCACACCATTCATTAATTTTGAAAGAAATTGCGCTCGTGGATCACGACTGCATGGTTTGGGACTTTCTTGTTTGCACGTGGGCGACTTTATGCGAGAAAGCTTTATTCAGGTCTTTACCCGCCAGTGCAGGGTTTCACCGGCATGCATCGGCACGACAGTTGAATCACCCAGCGGATAACTTGCTGCTACGGTCCAGTCGGCCTTTTCCAGGGTGATGGTTTGAGTATTGCGTGGCAGGCCGTAGAAATCGGGCCCGAAGTGACTGGCGAAACCCTCCAGCCTGTCGAGCGCGCCGGCGGTCTCGAAGGCCTCTGCATACAGCTCCAGTGCGGCGTGGGCGGTATAGATACCTGCGCAGCCGCAGGACGCTTCCTTGAGCTCTCTTGCATGCGGCGCGCTGTCGGTGCCGAGGAAGAATTTACTGTTACCGCTGATCGCCGCTTTAACCAGGGCCTCGCGGTGAGTTTCGCGTTTCAGCACCGGCAGGCAGTAGGCATGTGGCTGCAGTCCGCTTCTGAACATGGCATTGCGGTTCAGCAGCAGGTGGTGGGCTGTGATGGTTGCGGCCACCGTGTCCGGGGCCGAGTGGACGAATTCGATTCCCTGCCGGGTGGTGGCATGCTCCAGTACCACTTTGAGTCCGGGGAAGCGCACAGTCAGTGGCTCGAGCAGGGTGTCTATAAAAACGGCCTCACGGTCGAAGATATCAACATCCGGGTCAGTCACCTCGGCATGCAGCAGCAAGGGCATGCCGGCCTTCTGCATGGCCTCGAGTGTATGCCAGGTCTTGCTGATATCCGTCACGCCGGCGTCTGAATTCGTCGTCGCGCCGGCCGGGTAGTATTTAAAGGCAAACACCCGGCCGCTGTCCCTTGCACGGCTGACTTCACCGGCGCTGGTGTTATCCGTCAGGTAAAGGGTCATCAGCGGTTCGAATTCTGCCCCCGCGGGTAGTGCATCGAGTATGCGCTGGCGATAGGCCAGGGCCTGTGCGGTTGTTGTCACCGGCGGCTGCAGGTTGGGCATGATGATGGCACGCGCAAACTGGCGTGCCGTGTGCGGGATCACCGCGGCCATCGCGTCACCGTCACGGACATGCAGGTGCCAGTCGTCCGGGCGTGTCAGCGTCAGTTCCATGTCTTATCCATGACGGCCTGCTCTGCCAGCAGGTTCAGTGTATAGCGTACCCCGAAGCCGGTGGTGTCGGTCGCAATGTGAGCGAGTCCGCCCTTGTGATTGCTGGACGCAAGGTCCACGTGTACCCAGTGGATATCATCATTGACGAAGCGCTGCAGGAAGCGCGCGGCCAGGATGTGATCGGCATCGCCCTCCAGTGTGCATTGCAGGGTATCGGCGATATCCGATTTCAGCGATTCATCAAAATCCTTGTCGAGCGGGAAGGGCCAGACCCGTTCACCACTGTCACGGCCTGCCGTGGTCAGCGTGGCATGCATCGAGTCGCGGTTGCTGAAGACGCCGCTGTAACGTGAGGATAATGAATAGATGCAGGCGCCGGTCAGGGTGGCGTAATCGATCATCACATGCGGTTTTGTCTTGCTTGCCAGCGCGAGCGTGTCGGCAAGTACCATGCGGCCTTCGGCATCGGTGTGTTTGATCTCTATGCTGGTGCCGTTGCAGGCCGTGACTACGTCATTCGGTTTGTATGCCTTGCTGCCGATGTGGTTGTCTGCAAGTGCCAGCCAGCAATCCACCGGGTAGTCCACCCTCAGCCGTGACAGCGCCAGCAGTGTGCCCAGTGCAACTGCGCTGCCTTGCATGTCTTCGTGCATGCCGTTCATGTACCTGGCAGGCTTGACGTTGACGCCACCGGTATCGAAGCAGATGCCCTTGCCGACCAGTGCAAGTTTTTTTCCACCCGTTGTCTTCGGGCGATAGCGTAAATGTATGATGCCGGCATCATCGACCGGACTACCCTGGGAGACTGCGAGGAAAGCGCCGGCCTGCTTGCGCTTCAATGCAGTGGAGTCGAGGAACGTCATCTGCCAACCTTCTTTTTTTGCAAGCCGGGCGACAAATGCCCGGTAGGTGGTCGGGGTGAGTACATTGGCTGGCAGCACTGACAGCCAGCGTGCCAGGTGGTTACCGAGGATCTCCGCCTGCACCGCTGAAAGGTCAATCTGGTTTTCCAGGCCGTAGATATCGATGCGCTTGAGACGGGCGACCGGCTCAGTTTCGGCCTGGTAACCCGGCATCGGGCATATCGATGCCAGAATGGCAGCGCTGAGCGTCTCGATCAGGCGTGTGCTTTGCGCCATCTTGAATCCGGCCACCTGCACCAGCAAGGCAGCCGGGTCATGCGATCGTATCTCCGCGGCGAGCTTGCGTGCGAGGGTGAGGAACTCGAAGGTGGTGGATTTTGCCGCAAAACTCTGCAGGATGACGCGGGTACCGCTATTGTTGGGCAGGTCTGTGACCAGCCGGCTGGCATGTTTGTCCTGCCGTTTGCGCTGCTGATAGCGGCTGTTCAGCAGGTCGCCGTAGGCCAGTTGCTTCCATACGGCCTTGCCGGGTTTTTCCGGGAGCAGTATCAGGACCACCCGGGCGGCATCGATCTGGCTTTTCAATGGGGCTTTTAAATGCTGATTTAGCTTGATTTTTTCACTATGCCGGTAGGGGATATGCATGCTTTTGTCTTGACCTGTAAACGCAAAACACTGATCATACTGCGCTTGCCGGGTTTCGGGTACCGCTGTTTCCTTTCAATTCAGGAAGATGGCTCCCGCAATCGCGCGTAGCAGACCCGCCATGACTGATAGTCCGCAACCTCGACGGAGCAGTGTGCCAAATGTCCGTCGCAACGACCAGGTAGACGATGAAAGACGCTGATAAAAAACGCCTGCTGGGCGAAATGCTTTTTGCGCGCCGTTTCGAGGAGCGCTGTTACGAGGCCTACGTTGAACGCAACATCGGTGGTTTCCTGCATCTCTACCCGGGTGAGGAGGCCTGTGCCTTCGGCGTGCTCGAGGCCGCCAATCCCGGGTCTGACTATGTCATTACCAGTTACCGTGATCATGTGCATGCCATCAAGGCAGGTGCCGAGCCGCGCAAGGTGATGGCCGAACTGTTTGCCAAAGAGACCGGCACCTGCAAGGGGCGTGGTGGCTCAATGCACATCTTCGATGTGGAGCATCGTTTCATGGGTGGTTATGCGCTGGTCGGTGGACCTTTTCCGCTGGCAGCCGGTATCGCCAAGGGCATCCAGATGCAGGGCGGCGATGAAATCTGTATCTGCTTCCTGGGCGATGCCGCCAATAACCAGGGCACCTTCCACGAATCGTTGAACATGGCCAAGCTGTGGAACCTGCCGGTGCTCTACGTGTGCGAGAACAATCTTTATGGCATAGGCACTCGCATCGATCGTTCCACGGCCGTCCTTGATCAGTATAAACGTGTCTCGGCCTACAACATCCCGTCGGCCCAGGAGGACGGGCAGGATGTCGAGAAGGTACACAAGGCGGCCACCAAAGCCATCAAGCATGTGCGTGGCGGCAAGGGACCTTATTTTCTGGAGCTGATGACCTACCGCTACCGCGGGCATTCCATGTCGGATTCGAATGCCTACCGTGCCAAGACCGAGGAACGCATGTGGGGTGAGCGCGACCCGGTCATTATATTGCGCGACCGCCTCATCGAGGCAGGCCTGCTGACACTGGATGAATACAAGGACATGGACACGGCAATCCTCGATGAGATTGAAGATGACATCATTCGCTTTGCCAGTGAGTCGCCCGAGCCCCAGGTCTCGGATGTAGAGAAATATGTACTCGCCGAGAATGATCCATGGGTCAGGGGCGGGGTGCACTGATGGCCGAGATCATGTACTGGGAGGCGATCCGCCGCGCCCACGATGAGGAAATGACGAATGACCCCATGGTGATCGCCATGGGCGAGGATATCGGTGTGGTCGGCGGCACCTATAAGGCGACCACGGGACTGTACGAGAAATACGGTGAGGCACGCGTCATCGATACACCGATCTCGGAGAACGGCTACACCGGCCTCGGTATCGGCGCCTCCTTCCTCGGGGTGCGACCGATTATAGAAATCATGTCGGTCAACTTCGCCTGGCTGGCAATGGACCAGATCTTCAACACCGCCGCCAAGGTGCGTTACATGTCCGGCGGTCAGCTCGAAGCCCCCGTTGTGATTCGCTCCCCCGGCGGTACCGCACACCAGTTGGGTTCGCAGCACTCGGCCCGCATGGAAAAGGTATTCATGGGAATTGCCGGTCTGCGCGTGGTCACGCCATCCAGTCCGCGCCAGGCCTATGGCCTGTTGAAGTCCGCAGTGCGCTGTAATGACCCGGTGTTCATCAATGAACACGAACTTATGTACAACATGAAAGGCGAAGTACCTGATGAGGAATATTTTCACCCGCTCGAGGGTTCCGAGGTCGCGCGTCAAGGACGTGACGTAACATTGTTCGGCTACAATATTTCGGTGCACTGGTGCCTGCAGGCGGCCGAATTGCTCGCAAAGCATCATGGCATCGATGCCGAGGTGATCGACCTGTTTGCACTCAGTCCGCTCGACCGCGAGGGTATCCGGAATTCAGTAAGCAAGACCCACCGGGCCGTGATTGTCGAGGAGGCGGAACCGGCTGTTGGCGTGGGTGCCGAGGTCATGGCGATCATCAACGAGGAGTGTTTCTTCGAACTGGATGCTGCGCCGCTGCGGGTATCGGCACTGAATGTCCCGATTCCCTATAACCACGCACTGGAAAAAGCCGCGTTGCCGGATGCCAGCGATGTCGTTGAAGCAGTACGCGCCATGTTCGGAGTTTGACAGTAATTTTCTCGCGCAAAGGCGCCAGGAATGAATGGTTACTTTGATGGCAATTCCGTTATTCAAGTGTGTTTATAAACGGCAGGAATATTTTTCGAATTTTTTCTTTGCGTCCTGGCGCCTTTGCGCGAAATGATTTTTTCTCAAGGAATGGCACTAAATGGCTGAACCCTACGCAATCAAAATGCCCCAGCTGTCCGACACCATGACCGAAGGTGTCCTGGTCAGCTGGGAAAAAAATATCGGCGATGCAGTCGCACGTGGCGATATCGTTGCCACGGTGGAAACCGACAAGGCGGTCATGGATGTTGAAATATTCCGCGACGGTTTTCTCTCCGGTCCGCTTGCCGCGATTGATAGTACCGTGCCGGTTACCGGTGCGATCGGTTACATCGTCGAGTCAAAAGACGATGTGGTTGAGGGCGAGTCTGAAGCACCCGCGGCGCCGGCAGCTCCCGTACCGGCATCACCGGCAGCCGCCACTGCGAGGCCCGCTGCAGCGACAACCAGCCCCATCCCTGTTAGCGCAACGGCTAGCCCGGTATTACGCCCGCAGGCCGGCAAGGCCTCGCCGCTGGCGCGAAAACTCGCTGCACAGGCCGGTGCCGATATCGAACGTATGACGGGTAGCGGTCCGGGCGGCGTGATCACTGCCGCGGATGTCCAGCGCGCGCCCGCGCCCTTCGAGGTGGCAGTGCCCGGTAACGGTCGCCCCATGAAGTCGATGGAGAAAGCGATCTCACGCGCCATGGCCTCTTCCATATCCATGCCAACGTTCCGGGTGTCTGCGCATATCCGTCTCGAGGTGCTGATGCGCGCAGCCAAGTCGGCCGGTGTGTCGGTCACGGTTGCGATCGCCAAGGCCTGTGGACTGGCACTGAAGCAGCATCCGAAGATCAACTGGTGCTATCAGCCGGATGACAGGCTGGTTGAACGTGAGCAGGCCGATATCGGTATGGCGGTTGCTGCCGATGACGGCGGGCTGGTAGTGCCGATCCTGCGCAGCTGTGAATCACGTGAGCTTGGCGAATTAAACACTGACTGGAAGGACCTGGTGGCACGTGCGCGTACCCGGCGCCTGAATCCCGAAGAATTTACCGGCGCCACCTTCCAGATATCGAACATGGGCATGTTTGGCGTCAGTTACTTTGATGCCATCGCCACGCCGGGGCTGTCTGCAATCCTCGCGATTTCATCGAATACCGAAAAGGGCAGCGCCTTTACCATCACGGCAGACCATCGCGTGATCAATGGCGCCGATGTTGCACTGTTCCTGCAGACCCTGAAAGACCTGATCGAGGACCCGGCTGACTGGATGGGGCCCGGTGGTGCGGCCATCCCGGAAGGCGACTGGGATTACGATGTCGTCGTGATCGGCGGTGGCCCGGGTGGTGAAGACTGTGCACGTGACCTGGTGGGTCACAAACTGAAAGTGGCTATGATCAATGACGCGCCATTTCCCGGCGGTGAATGTTTGTGGCGCGGCTGTATACCCTCGAAGACCTGGCGCGCCGCGGCCGACCGCATGCGTGATCGCGCCGGGGATGTCCGACTGGGAGTTACCGGTACCAACAAGGCCAAACTGGTCTGGAAGGACCTGGAGGCGCACCGCCGCACGCTGCTGGAAACACGCGGTGAGATGGCGCTGAAGACCGACAAGGGCGTGCGTATCGATTACCTGCATGGCTTCGCCCGGTTCATTGATGACCACAGCGTCGTCGTCAATACCTCCAGCAACCAGGATGATCCGCATACCCGGGCAGCTTTGCCCACGGACCAGGCGGGCAAGCCCGTAACCTTCGGTTGCGCCGTAATTGCAACCGGGGCGCCGCCGTTTATACCGCCGATTCCCGGTGCGCGCGAAGGGCTGGAAAGCGGTGGTGTGCTGACCTCGGATACCGTCTGGGAACTGGCTGCGCCGCCGAAGAAACTGGCCGTGGTTGGTGCGGGGGCGATAGGTGTGGAAATGGCGCAGATGTTTCAGGACTTTGGTGCACGCGTTACCCTGCTGGAGGCGCAGGAGCGCATCCTTGCCGAGGTCGAGCCGGAGATTGCAATAACACTGGCCGCCATTCTCGACGATGAGCCGCGTCTCGACGTGCATACCTCGGCGGGGGTGAACAAAATCAGTGGTGAACCGGGCAAGATGAAAGTTGCCTGGACGGACAGCGATGGCAAGAAGCACAGCCTGAGCGTGGATTACGTCATCATGGCAACGGGCAAGCGCCCGGTGCTGGACGGCCTCGGCCTGGACAAGGCCGGTGTGGCGAGCGAGCGCGATATCGTCACGGCGGATGCCCGTTGCCGCACCAGCGTGGCGCATATCTTTGCAGTCGGTGATGTCATCGGCGGGCTGATGCTGGCGCACACCGCTGCACAACAGGGCCGGGTGACGGCTGCAACCATCCTTGGCGAGAATATGAAGTACGATCAGGACAAGGATTGCGGGGTGATCTTCACGCGCCCGCAGGCGGCGTTTGCCGGCCTGTCTGTCGAGCAGGCCAAGGCCAGAAATATCGATGCCGTCGAGGTCAAGGTGCCCATGAGTATCGATGCAAAGGCGATGATCAACCACGAGACTCACGGCATGATCAAGATCGTGGCAGACAAGGCAAGCCAGCGTATTATCGGTGTGCATCTGCTGGCTGACCATGCCGACACCCTGATCGGTGAAGCAACCCTGATGGTGTCGGCCGGGCTCACGCTGGAGCAGGTGGGCAGCGCCATTCATGCGCATCCCACCCAGACGGAACTGTTTGGTGACCTGGCGCGCAGGCTGTTGTCACGCCTGC